>NZ_JBEXLR010000042.1:0-49559 GCF_040610095.1 Micromonospora sp. NPDC004540 | reverse complement strand
GGCGGGGGGCCGCCCGGGCGGGGCGGCGGCCGCTCCTGGGGGGCCCCGGCCGGCCGCCCGCCGACGCCCCGCCCGCCGACGCCCCGCCGGTCGACCGGGCCGAGCTGGTCCACGCCCTCGTCCGGCGCGCCGGCGGCGCGCTGCTCGTGGTCGACCTGCACGGCGCCGACGAGACGGCGGTGCTGGACCGGCCGGTGCTGGCCGAGGTCGCCCACCGGCTGCGGTCCGGCTGCGGCCCGCACGACCTGGTGGCCCGGCTCACCGACACCGAGTTCGCCGTGCTCACCGACCTCGGGCCGGTGCTCGCGTACGCACTGGGCACCCGGTTGGTGGCCGCGCTCGCCGAGCCCTACCCGCGGCCCGGCGGGGTGAGCCGGGTCCGGGCCAGCGTGGGGCTGGCCGAGACCACCGGCGGTGAGCCGGAGGACGTGCTGCGTCAGGCCGACCTGGCCCGGCGGCGAGCGGTGCAGCTCGGCCGGGACCGGGTCGAGTGGTACGACGCCTACCTGGAGGAACAGCTGGTCCGCCGGCTGGACCTGGAACGGGAGCTGCCGGGCGCGGTGGCCCGGGGCGAGCTGGACCTGGTCTACCAGCCGGTGCTGGCGCTGGCCGACCGGCTGCCGGTGGGCACCGAGGCGCTGCTGCGCTGGCGCAGCCCCGCGCTGGGCACGGTGCTGCCCGAGGAGCTGCTGCCCGTCGCGGCCGACCTCGACCTGCTCGGCGAGATCGGGCGGTGGGTGCTGGACCGGGCCTGCCGGCAGCTCGCCGGCTGGTCGGAGGGGGGCCGGGAGCTGTGGATGGCGGTCAACGTCACGCCCCGGGAGCTGGCCGCGCCGGACTTCGTGGCCCGCACCGCGACCGCCCTGGCCGCGTACGACGTGCCGCCGGAGCGGCTGGTGGTGGAGGTGGCCGAGCCTTCGGTGGCCGCCGAGCTGTCCACGGTGGTGGCCCGGCTCGCCGGCCTCCGCTCGCTCGGCGTCCGCACCGCGCTGGACGACTTCCGCGCCGAGCACGCCTCGCTCGCCCAGCTCCGGCGGCTCCCCATCGACCTGCTCAAGGTGGGCCCGCACCTGGTCGGGCCGGGCGCCGACGGCCAGCGTCCGCTCATCGACGTGGTGGCCAACCTGGGCGACCGGCTTGGCCTGGAGGTGGTGGTCGAGGGGCTGGAGTCCGACGCCCAGGTGGCCGGGGCGCGCCGGGCCGGCTGCCGCTACGGGCAGGGCTTCGCGCTGGCCCGTCCGGCGCCCGCCGAGCGGGTGGAGGCGTGGTTCGAGGAGTTCCCCTCGACACCTCGCTGACCTGGCCGTTCAGCCGGATCGCTGAACCGGTTCACCGGGTGCGTGGCGGTGCGGTGCTGCCGCGCGGGGTGAGGTGGGCGGTCTCGTCCTGGAGGCCGGTCACCGGCTCGCCCGCGATCACGGCCAGGAGCTGCCGCGCGGCGTGCGCCCCGTACGCGGGGATGTCCCGGCCGAGCGCGGTCAGTGGCGGGTGCACGAGCCGGCAGAGCGGGGAGTCGTCCCAGGCCACGATGGATAGGTCGCCGGGCACGGCCAGCCCCATCTCCTGGGCGACGGAGAGCCCGGCGATCGCCATCACGTCGTTGTCGTAGATCACCGCGGTGGGCCGCCCGGCGGAGCTGAGCAGCCGGCGGGTGGCCCGCGCCCCCTCCTCGCCGGTGTAGTCGGACCAGACCGTGGTGGCCTCGTCCAGCCCGAGCCGGCGGCACACCTCGGTGAACGCGTCGGTGCGGATCTCGGTGTGCAGCAGCGAGGGGAGCCCGCCGACCCGGGCGATCCGCCGGTGACCGAGCGCGACCAGGTATTCCACCGTCTCGACCAGGGCGGCCGCGTCGTCGGACCAGACGCTGGCCAGGCTGCCGGTGTGGCCGGGGCCGCCGATCACCACGGCCGGCAGTTGCAGCTCCTCCAGGGCCGGCACCCGCCGGTCGTCGGTGCGCAGGTCGCAGACGAACACCCCGTCGACCCGGCGCTCTGCCCACCAGCGGCGGTAGACCGCGATCTCGGCCTCGTGGTCGGCCACCACCTGGAGGGTCAGCGCGTACGAGCGGGCCGACAGTTCGGCCTCCACGCCGCTGATCAGCTCCATGAAGAAGGGCTCGATGCCCAGTATCCGGGCGGGCCGGCACAGGGCCAGGCCGACCGCCTTGGCGGTGGCGCCGGAGAGCGCCCGGGCGGCGCTGCTCGGGCTGAACCCGATCTCGGCGGCGATCGCCAGGATCCGCTGGCGGGTCGCCTCGGACACGCCGGGCTGCCCGTTCAGCGCGTAGGACACCGCGCCCTTGGAGACCCCGGCCCGCCGGGCGACATCGGCGATGGTCGGCCGCTTCACCGGCGCGCTCCTCCACTCGTCCGGCCCGCGCGGGGCCCGTTTCGACCGCCGGGGGTGACCGGCGGCTGTCACGGTACTGCACCCAGGCCCCAGCCCGGTCGCCGCGGAACGGCGCGCCGTCACTTGCGCGGTTAAGCGTCCGACCCGACCCAGCGGTCCGCGCCGCGCCGCGCCTCCCGTTCCTGTTCCGGAAAGCGCTTCACCCCGCATGACTGCGCTCCCGCGGCGTTGGTCAGGTTACGGCACAGTCCCGCCGTAACCGGCCGTTGACAGTCCAGGGTGTCCCTCGTACGGTGTGCTCACTTATCCGGTTCAGTCAACATCTCTCGATCCATCGTCCCCCTGCTGGTCATGCTGTTCATCGGTGGACGTCAGATCGTCCGCGGAATCATGGAAGGCGCGGTGAAGTCGTGAGCCGTCAGTCGTTGCACGAGGGTTGGACGCTGCGGGCCGTGCCCGGTCCGCAGGTGCCGCCGGAGGTCGTCGGGCGGGCGGTGCCGGCGACCGTGCCCGGCTGCGTGCACACCGACCTGCTGGCGGCCGGCCTCATCCCCGACCCGTACCTCGACGACAACGAGAACCGGCTGGGCTGGATCGGCCGGACCGACTGGGTCTACGAGACCACCTTCGAGCGGCGGCCCGGCGACGACGAGCGGGTCGACCTGGTCTGCGCCGGCCTGGACACGGTCGCCACGGTCACCCTCAACGGCACCGAGCTCGGCCACACCGCGAACCAGCACCGCGGCTACCGGTTCCCGATCGGCCCGCTGCTCCGGCCCGGCGCCAACACGCTCACCGTGCGCTTCGACTCGCCCTACCGCTACGCGGAGGCGCAGCGGGACCGGCTCGTCGACCGGCCGAACGCCTACCCGCAGCCGTTCAACTTCATCCGCAAGACCGCCTGCAACTTCGGCTGGGACTGGGGACCGACCGTGGTCACCGCCGGCATCTGGCAGGAGATCGGGCTGCACGCCTGGTCCACCGCCCGGTTGGCGACCGTCCGCCCGCTGGTCACGGTCGAGGGCGGCACCGGCCGGGTGGAGCTGCACGTCGAGGTCGAGCGGGCGGGTGACGGCCCGCTCACCGTGCACGCCACCGTGGCCGACGCCGCCGTCGAGGTCACCGTTCCGGCGGGGGAGCGCCACGCCGTGGCGACGCTCACCGTGCGCGACCCGGCGCTCTGGTGGCCCGTCGGGCACGGCGACCAGCCGCTGTACGACCTCGACGTGACCCTCCGCGCCGGGGACGGCCGGGCGCTGGACGGCTCGTCCCGCCGGATCGGCTTCCGCTCGGTCCGCCTGGACACCGCCCCCGACGCGCACGGCTCCGCGTTCACCCTGCACGTCAACGGGGCGCCGGTCTTCGTGAAGGGGGTCAACTGGATCCCCGACGACGCCTTCCCGAACCGGGTCACCCGGGCCCGGCTCACCGAGCGCTTCACGCAGGCGGTCGGCGCGAACGTCAACCTGCTGCGGGTCTGGGGCGGCGGCCGCTACGAGTCGGCCGACTTCTACGAGCTGGCCGACGAACTCGGGCTGCTGGTGCAGCAGGACTTCCTCTTCGCCTGCGCCGCCTACCCCGAGGAGGAGCCGTTCCGCACCGAGGTCGAGGCGGAGGCGCGCGAGCAGGTCACCCGGCTCGCCAGCCACCCCTCGCTGGTGCTCTGGACCGGCAACAACGAGAACATCTGGGGCTGGCACGACTGGGACTGGCAGGATGCCCTCGCCGGCCGCACCTGGGGGCGCGGCTACTACCTGGAACTGCTGCCCGCGATCGTGGCCGAGCTGGCCCCGACCACGCCGTACTGGCCGGGCAGCCCCTGGTCGGGCAGCGAGGACGTGCACCCGAACGACCCGGCCCACGGCACCACGCACATCTGGGACGTGTGGAACACCGACGACTACACGAAGTACCGGGAATACGTGCCCCGCTTCGTCGCCGAGTTCGGCTACCAGGCGCCCCCCGCGTACGCGACCCTGCGCCGGGCCCTCTCCGACGAGCCGCTCGCCCACGACTCGCCCGGCATGAGGCACCACCAGAAGGCGATCGACGGGGACCGGAAACTCCAGCGCGGGCTCGACGCCCACCTGCCGGCGCCCGCCGACTTCGACGACTGGCACTACCTCACCCAGCTCAACCAGGCCCGGGCCATCCAGCTCGGCGTCGAGCACTTCCGCTCGCACCGGCCGGTCTGCATGGGGGCGATCGTCTGGCAGCTCAACGACTGCTGGCCGGTCACCTCGTGGGCGGCCGTCGACGGCGACGGCCGGCGCAAGCCCCTCTGGTACGCGCTCCGCCGCGCCTACGCGACCCGGCTGCTCACCGTGCAGCCGCGCGACGGCGGGCTGGCGCTGGTGGCGGTGAACGAGACCGGGGAGGTGTGGCACGCGCCGGCCACGGTCACCCGGCTCACCCTCGCCGGGGAGCCGAGGGCGAAGACCTCGGTGGAGCTCGACGTCCCCGCGTACTCCTCGGTGGTGCTGGCGCTGCCGGCGGAGCTGGCGCTTCCCGACGAGGCCCGACGGGAGCTGCTGGTCGCGGAGGCCGGGGAGACCGCGGAGCGGGCGCTGTGGTTCTTCGCCACCGACCGGGAGGTCGAGTGGCCGGCGGCGGAGCTGGACGCGACGGTCGAGCCGGCGGGCGACGCCCAGCGGGTCCGGGTGACCGCCCGGACGGTGCTGCGCGACCTGACCCTCTTCCCGGACCGGCTGCACCCGTCGGCGGAGGTCGACCGGGCCCTGGTCACCCTGCTGCCGGGGGAGTCGGCCACCTTCACCGTCACCGCGACCGTCCCGCTCGACGCGGCGGCGCTCACCGCCCGCCCGGTCCTCCGCGCCGTCAACGACCTCACCCGGTAGCGGCGCCCCGCGCCGAGTTGAAGACTTTTGCAAGTGGTAAAGTCTTCAGGGTTCTCGGGGAGGGGTCGTCGTGTCCGTGCCGCTGTACCAGGCCAAGGCGGAGCTGTTCCGCACCCTCGGGCACCCGGTCCGGATCCGGGTGCTCGAACTGCTCCAGGACGGGCCGAAGCCGGTCCGCGACCTGCTCGCCGCCATCGACGTCGAGCCGTCCAACCTCTCCCAGCAGCTCGCCGTCCTGCGCCGGGCCGGCATGGTCACCTCGCACCGGGACGGTCCGCTGGTCGTGTACTCGCTCAGCACCCCCGACGTGGCCGACCTGCTCGCCGCCGGCCGGCGGATCCTCGGCGCGGTCCTCACCGACCGGGACGCCCTCCTCGGCGAGCTGCGCGCCGAGGGGGAGCGGTGAACGCGGTGGCCCCGGGCCGGGCGGCCGCACCGGCCCACCCCGCCGCCGGCGGCCCCCCGTCCCGGCCCGGCGTCCCCGGCGGCGGGCCGCGGCGGGCCGGTCGGCTGCTCCGGACCCGGCTGTTCGGGCTGCTGCCCGGGCGGTCCGACTGGATGGCGGTACGCCGCTCGCCCCGCCGCGACCTGCTCGCCGGGCTCACCGTGGCCGTGGTGGCGCTGCCCCTCGCGCTCGCCTTCGGCGTCACCTCCGGGCTCGGCGCGCAGGCCGGGCTGGTCACCGCCGTGGTCGCCGGGGCCGTCGCCGCGATCTTCGGCGGCTCCAACCTGCAGGTCTCCGGCCCCACCGGTGCGATGACCGTGGTGCTCGTCCCGGTGGTGCAGCGCTTCGGCGCCCGGGGCGTGCTGATGGTCGGCGCGCTGGCCGGCCTGATCCTGCTCGCCCTCGCCCTGGCGCGCCTCGGCCGATACGTCCGCTACCTGCCCACCCCGGTGATCGAGGGCTTCACCGCCGGCATCGCCGTGGTCATCGCCCTGCAACAGGTCCCGGCGGCGCTCGGCGTCGCCGACGCGCACGGCGAGAAGGTCTGGGCGATGGCCGCCGACGCGGTCGCCCGGTTCGCCGCCCACCCGCGGCCGGTGGCCGTCGCCGTCGCGCTCGGGGTGGCCGCGCTGATGCTGCTCGGTGCCCGATGGCGGCCGGGCCTGCCGTTCTCGCTGCTCGGGGTGGCCGCCGCCACGCTCCTCGCCGAACTCGCCCCGGTCGACCTGGTCCGCATCGGCGCCCTGCCGCAGGGGCTGCCCGCCCCCTCGCTGGACTTCCTCGACCCCGGAGCGCTCGGCGTGCTGCTGCCCAGCGCGCTCGCGGTGGCCGCGCTCGCCGCCCTGGAGAGCCTGCTCTCGGCGACCGTGGCGGACGGGATGACCGTCGGCGAACGGCACGACCCGGACCGGGAACTGTTCGGCCAGGGCCTGGCCAATCTGGCCGCCCCGGTCTTCGGCGGCATCCCGGCCACCGCCGCCATCGCCCGCACCGCCGTCAACGTGCGGGCCGGTGCCTCGTCGAAGCTCGCCGCGCTCACCCACGCCGTCGCCCTCGCCGCCATCGTGCTGGCCGCCGCCCCGCTCGTCGGCCGCATCCCGCTCGCCGCGCTGGCCGGGGTGCTGCTCGCCACCACCGTACGGATGGTGGAGGCCGGGTCGCTGCGGGCGCTGTTCCGGGCCACCCGGGCCGATGCCGTGGTGCTGGTGCTCACCTTCGCGGTCACCGTGATCTGGGACCTGGTCACCGCGGTGGCGGTCGGGCTGGCCGTGGCCGTCGTGCTCGCGCTGCGCGCGGTGGCGCGCAGCGCCCGGCTGGAACAGGTGCCCCTCGATCCCGGCGAGCACAGCGCCGAGGAGCACGCGCTGCTGGCCGAGCACATCGTCGCCTACCGGCTGGACGGGCCGCTCTTCTTCGCCGCCGCGCACACCTTCCTGCTGGAGCTGGCCGAGGTGGCCGACGTCCGGGTGGTCATCCTGCGGATGTCCCGGGTGTCCACCGTCGACGCCACCGGCGCGCAGGTGCTCGGCGACGCCGTCGACCGGCTGCGCGGGCGGGGGATCGCCGTGCTGCTCTCCGGCATCACACCGGGCCACGACCAGGTGCTCAGCACGTTGGGCGTGGCGGCGGAGCTGCGCCGGGAGGGGCTCATCTTCCCGGACACCCCGGCCGCCATCCGCCACGCCCGCACCATCGCGCTGGGCGGCTAGCCCGGCAGGGCGGCCAGGCCGGCCAGCAGCTCCCAGCGCTCGGCGTCGCTGAGCACCGCGTACGCGGGCTCGTCCCGACGGTCGGTCTCCGCCTCGATGGCCGCGCGCTCCGGCCCGTCCGGCAGCGCCCGGATCCCGTCGGCGGTCAGCCCGGCCGCCCGCCACGCCGCCCGGTGCGCGTCGGCGCGGTGGTGGCGCAGCGACCCGAGCCGGGTGACCAGCAGCAGCACCGGCGAGGCGTCGTCCGGCTCGTACGGCGGGGACATGGCGCGGAACGCCGGCCCGCCGGTGGCCTGCCCGTGCACCAGCACCCGGCCCACGAGGTCGGCCAGCCGGGGCACGACGCCGAGGCCGGGCAGCATTCCCGGCATGGCCGACCACAGCTCCCCGGCGGCCTCGGCGGTGGCCCGCTGCGCGTAGCGGGCCAGCTCCCGGCCCAGCTCGGTGAGGTGCCAGGCGCCCTCGGCGTCCACCGTGGCCACGCCCTGGGCCAGCTCCCGGCTCAGGTCGCCGTCGGTGTAGGCCAGGCCGTCGGCGAGCGCGTCGGCCGGCATGGGCCGGGCCAGCACGCCGGAGAAGAAGCTGTTCTCAAAGCCGAGGTCCGCGCCGCGCTCGGCGTAGAACTTCTCCATCCGGGCGCGGGCGGCCCAGCGGGCGCCCACGTACACCCGGTCGATGGCCGGTCGGATCATGCGCGCGTAGCTCACGGTCGTCTCCACGCCGCCGGACCCTACCGGCGACGTGGCGACCCGTGGGGGCGGCTACTCCGGCACCCGCCGGTACGCGCCGTCGCTGGCCGAGGTGGCCATCGAGGCGTACGCGCGGAGCGCCGCGGACACCGGCCGGACCCGGTCGGCCGGGGTGTACGGGCGGTCCCGCTTCTCCTCGGCCACCCGGCGCGCCTGGAGCACGTCGTCGGGCACGTCGAGCCGGATCGACCGGGCCGGGATGTCGATGACGATCTCGTCGCCCTCCCGCACCAGCGCGATCAGCCCGCCCGAGGCCGCCTCGGGGGAGACGTGCCCGATGGACAGGCCCGAGGTGCCGCCGGAGAACCGGCCGTCGGTGAGCAGCGCGCAGGAGCGGCCCAGCCCGCGGCCCTTGAGGAACGAGGTGGGGTAGAGCATCTCCTGCATGCCGGGGCCGCCCTTCGGGCCCTCGTAGCGGATCACCACCACGTCCCCGGCGACGACCTGCTTGGCCAGGATCGCCGACACCGCGTCGTCCTGCGACTCGTAGACCTTGGCCGGCCCGCGGAAGGTCAGGCACTCCTCGGGCACCCCGGCGGTCTTCACCACGCAGCCGTCCGGCGCCAGGTTGCCGTGCAGGATGGCCAGCCCACCGTCCGCGCTGTACGCGTGCTCCCGGTCCCGGATGCAGCCGCCGGCCGCGTCGGTGTCCAGCGACGACCAGCGGTTGGTGGTGGAGAACGGCTCGGTGGTGCGCACCCCGCCGGGGGCGGCGTGGAACAGCTCGACCGCGGCCGGGGTGGCGGCGCCGCCGCGCACGTCCCAGTCGGCCAGCCACCGCTCCAGGCTCGGCGAGTGCACCGCGTGCACGTCCCGGTGGAGCAGGCCGGCGCGGTCCAGCTCGCCGAGGATGGCCGGGATGCCGCCGGCCCGGTGCACGTCCTCCATGTGGTACTGCGGCGAGTTCGGCGCGACCTTGGCCAGGCAGGGCACCCGGCGGGAGATGGCGTCGATGTCGGCCACCCCGAAGTCCAGCTCCGCCTCGCGGGCGGCGGCGAGCAGGTGCAGCACGGTGTTGGTCGAGCCGCCCATGGCCACGTCGAGCGCGACCGCGTTCTCGAAGGCGGCCCGGTTGGCGATCGACCGGGGCAGCACGGAGGCGTCGTCGGCGTCGTACCAGCGCTTGGCGATCTCCACGGCGGTGCGGCCGGCCTCGACGAAGAGCGACCGGCGGGCGGCGTGGGTGGCCAGCGTCGAGCCGTTGCCGGGCAGCGCCAGGCCGATGGCCTCGGTGAGGCAGTTCATCGAGTTGGCGGTGAACATGCCGGAGCAGGAGCCGCAGGTCGGGCAGGCGGAGCGCTCGATCTCGCCGAGCTGGTCCTCGGTGACCGCCTCGTTCGAGGAGGCAATCATGGCGTCGATCAGGTCGATCTTGGAGTGGACGACGCCCTCGATCGCCACCGTCTTGCCGGCCTCCATGGGGCCGCCGGAGACGAAGACGGTCGGGATGTTGAGCCGCAGCGCGGCCAGCAGCATGCCCGGGGTGATCTTGTCGCAGTTGGAGATGCAGACGAGGGCGTCCGCGCAGTGCGCGTTGACCATGTATTCGACCGCGTCGGCGATCAGCTCGCGGCTGGGCAGCGAGTAGAGCATGCCGCCGTGGCCCATGGCGATGCCGTCGTCCACCGCGATGGTGTTGAACTCCCGGCCCACCCCGCCGGCCTCGGCCACCGCGTCGGCGACCAGGCCGCCGAGGTCCTTGAGGTGTACGTGACCGGGGACGAACTGGGTGAAACTGTTGGCGATGGCGACGATCGGCTTGCCGAAGTCGTCGTCGGTCATCCCGGTGGCCCGCCACAGGGCCCGGGCGCCGGCCATCGTCCGACCGTGGGTGGAGGTCCTCGACCGCAGCTCAGGCATGCATACCAGTCTGACACCGCCGGCGACACGGCCCCCGCGCACGCGCGCCGTGTCCCAACAGTTGCACACCCGGTGCCCCACGGGAGGCGCCGATCCGGCACAGTTGAGGTCGTGCAGTCGTCCCCGGGCATGGTCACCGTCGCGGTGCTGAGCGGGCTCGCCGCGGCCGGCGCCGCCGCCCTGCTCGCCGCGTCGGCGCGCCGCCGGGGCGGGCCGCACCGGCGGGCCCACGTGCTGCTCGCGGCCGCCGCCGGGGTCGCCCTGCTCAGCCTGCTCCTCGGGCTGGCCGGCACGCTGGCGGCCGGCGACCACTGGGCGCACCGGCAGGGGCAGCGGACCGGCTGGGCCACCCTCGTCTCGGTCGGCACCACGCTCGCCGGGCTCGGCCTCGGCGTCACCCTCCTCCGGCTGCCCGGCACCGCCGCCGCCCGGGCGGCCACCGCCCGGCTGCTGCTCGACGGCCTGATCATGGCGGGCGCGCTCTGGTTCGTCGGCTGGGCGGTGTTCAGCCCACCGACCCGGCTGCTCGGCGACGCTACCCCGGCCCTCTGCGTACCCATCCTGCTGGCCACGGTGAGCGCGGCGCTCACCGCCGGGCTGACCCTGATCATGGTGTTGCGGGCGGCCCCGCCGCGCGGCCGGCTGGTCCTGCTCGGCGCCGGCGCCACCGGGGTGACCTGCGGCGGCCTGGGCCTGGCGGCCGGGCTCTGCCAGGCCGGTGCGGGCCTGGCCTTCGCCGGCGCCGCGGTGATCGCCGTCGGCCTGCTGGCCACCGCGCTGGCCGCGCACCGGGACGACCTGCCGCAGGTCGACGTCGACCTGATCCGCCGCGACGGCGAGTACGCCTTCGTCCCGATGTTCGCGATGGCCGCCTCCGCCATGTACCACCTGCTGCAGGGCGGTCGGTTCGACGTGTTCGGCATCGCGGCGGGCAGCGTCGAGGGCTTCGCCCTGGTGGCCCGGCAGTACCTGGCCCTCAACGACGTCCGCGCCTACGCCGGCCGGCTGGTCGAGCGGGAGGCGCACTTCCGCGAGCTGGCGCACACCGACCCGCTCACCGGCCTGGCCAACCGGCGCGGCCTGCTGCGCGCGCTGCACCGCTGCGCCGAGGCCGGCGTCCCCTGCGTGCTGCTCGGGCTGGACCTGGACGGCTTCAAGAACGTCAACGACATGCGCGGGCACGACGTCGGCGACGCGGTGCTGGCCGAGGTGGGCCGCCGGCTGCGCGGCAACCTGCGCCCGGGCGACCTGGCCGCCCGGTTCGGTGGCGACGAGTTCGCGGTGCTCATGCACGGCACGACCGAGCCCGGGCCGGTCGCCGAGCGGCTGCTCGGGGTGCTCGGCCGCCCCTACGACGAGGCCGACGGGCCGGTCTTCCTCTCGGTCAGCATCGGGGTGGCCGGCACCTGCGGGGAGACCGACGTCGAGCTGCTGCTGCGCAACGCCGACCTGGCCCTGCGCTACGCCAAGCAGCGCGGCAAGAACCGGATCGAGCGCTACGACGCCACCTACGACCAGCTGCTGCGCCGCCGCACCACGCTGGAGCACGAGCTGCGCGGCGCGATCGAGCGCGACGAGCTGCGGCTGGCCTTCCAGCCGGTGGCCTCGCTGCCCTCGGTCCGCCCGGTCGGCGCCGAGGCGCTGCTCCGCTGGCACCACCCGGAGCTGGGCAACGTCCGGCCGGACGAGTTCATCCCGCTCGCCGAGGAGTGCGGGATGATCTCCAAGCTCGGCGCCTGGGTGCTGCACCAGGCCTGCTACCAACTCTCCCGCTGGCTGGCCGACGGCCACGACGTCTGGGTGTCGGTGAACGTCTCGCCCCGGGAGCTGCACGCCCCGGAATACGTGGTGCAGGTCGCCGACGCGCTGCGCGCCCACCACGTGCCGCCGCAGCGGCTGGTGCTGGAGGTCACCGAGCACGCCGTCGCCACCGACCTGGACGAGCTGATCCGGCGGCTCACCGCGCTGCGCCTCACCGGGGTGCGGATCGCGCTGGACGACTTCGGCGCCGGCTACTCCTCGCTGGGGCAGCTCCGCCGGCTCCCGATCGACATCCTCAAGATCGACCACAGCCTGGTCGCCGAGCACGAGCCGGTCCGGCCGATCGGTCGGGACGGCCCGGCGTTCGCCCCGATGGTCGACATCGTCATGCGCCTCGGGCACCAGCTCGGCCTGGAGGTGATCGCCGAGGGCGTCACCACTCCCACCGAGCTGGCCGCCGTGGTGGCCGCCGGCTGCCGCTTCGGGCAGGGCGCGGCCTTCGGCTGGGGGGTGCCCGCCGAGCACCTGGAGGCGATGTTGGAGGCGGCCACCTCGCCGGGCAACCGCCCGACCTCGGTGCCGCCCGCCCCGCCGGTCCCGCCGGTGCGGACCGGGCCGTCGCCACTGCTGCCCCGGCTCCGGTCGAATCCGCCCGCCCAGATACCCGCGCCGCGCACCTCGAACGAGGGATCTTCGCAGGTCGCGCCGGCTGCGGAGGGCGTCTCCGGAGCCGACACGCCCACGTCCGTGAACCAGAATGTGGGATCAGTTGACTCAGCGCGTGAGATGCGTCAGGCTTAGCCGCATGTCGTCGAACCGGTCGCTGCGAGTACTTACCTGAGCGCACTCTCCCCACCGAGAGTGCGCTGGCCCCGTGCATCTGCACGTGGGCTTTTTTGTTGCCGTCGGACCATCGCCGGGACGCCCGCGTCCCATCCTGAGAAGCGCATCACCCACTCCAGCCGAAGGCATGAACCGCCATGACGAAACCCACGCCAGAGACCCTCGCCCACTCCGTCCGGCGAGCCCGCCCGGCCACCGAGCCGGCGGTTGACGCCGACCACGCCCCCGCCCCCCGCACCGGCGCCCCCCAGGCCGCCCCGGCCGTACGGCAGCCGGCTTCTGCGCAGGTCTCCGGCGCCGGGTCGCTGGTGCGGTCGCTCGAGGCGCTCGGCGTCGACGTCGTCTTCGGCATCCCGGGCGGCGCGATCCTGCCGGCGTACGACCCGCTCTACGACTCGACCGTCCGGCACATCCTGGTCCGGCACGAGCAGGGCGCCGGGCACGCCGCCACGGGCTACGCCCAGGCCACCGGCAAGGTCGGCGTCTGCATGGCCACCTCCGGCCCGGGCGCGACCAACCTGGTGACGCCCATCGCCGACGCCTACATGGACTCGGTGCCGATGGTGGCCATCACCGGCCAGGTCGCCCGCCCGTCGATCGGCACGGACGCCTTCCAGGAGGCGGACATCCAGGGCATCACCCTGCCGATCACCAAGCACAACTTCCTGGTGCAGACGGCCGAGGAGATCCCGCAGGTGCTCGCCGAGGCGTTCCACCTCGCCTCGACCGGCCGGCCCGGCCCGGTCCTGGTCGACATCCCCAAGGACGTCCTCCAGGCGCCGACCACCTTCACCTGGCCGCCCACCCTGGACCTGCCCGGCTACCGGCCCACCCTGCACCCGCACGGCAAGCAGATCCGCGAGGCGGCCCGGCTGATGACCAGCGCCCGCCGCCCGGTGCTCTACGTCGGCGGCGGCGTGCTCAAGGCCGGCGCCACCGAGGGGCTGCGCCGGCTGGCCGAGCTGACCGGCATCCCGGTGGTCACCACCCTGATGGCGCTCGGGGCGTTCCCCGACTCGCACCGGCAGCACCTCGGCATGCCCGGCATGCACGGCACCGTCGCCGCGGTCTACGGCCTCCAGAAGTCCGACCTGATCGTGGCGCTGGGCGCCCGCTTCGACGACCGGGTCACCGGCAAGCTGGACTCGTTCGCGCCGGACGCCACCGTGGTGCACGCCGACATCGACCCGGCCGAGATCGGCAAGAACCGGCACGCCGACGTCCCGATCGTGGGCGACGCCCGGCACGTCATCGACGAGCTGATCGCGGCCGTCACCACCGAGCAGGCGGCCCGGCCGGCCGCCGACCTCGCCGACTGGTGGAACCAGCTCGACGACCTGCGTGGGCGCTACCCGCTGGGCTACGAGGAGCCGGCCGACGGCACGCTCTCCCCGCAATACGTGATCAAGCGGCTGGGCGAGATCGCCGGCCCGGACACCATCTACGTGGCGGGCGTCGGCCAGCACCAGATGTGGGCCAGCCAGTTCATCTCGTACGAGAAGCCGTACACCTGGCTCAACTCCGGCGGCCTCGGCACCATGGGCTACGCCGTCCCGGCGGCGATGGGCGCCAAGGTCGGCAAGCCGGACACCACGGTCTGGGCGGTGGACGGCGACGGCTGCTTCCAGATGACCAACCAGGAGCTGGCCACCTGCGCCCTGGAGGGCATCCCGATCAAGGTCGCCGTGATCAACAACGGCAACCTGGGCATGGTCCGGCAGTGGCAGACCCTCTTCTACGGGGAGCGCTACTCCAACACCGAGCTGGGCACCCACAAGCACCGCATCCCCGACTTCATCAAGCTCGCCGAGGCGCTCGGCTGCGTCGGCCTGCGCTGCGAGAACGCCGCCGACCTGGACAAGACCATCGAGGCGGCCATGGCGATCACCGACGCCCCGGTGGTCATCGACTTCGTGGTCGGCAAGGACGCCATGGTGTGGCCGATGGTCGCCGCCGGCACCAGCAACGACGAGATCATGTTCGCCCGGGGCGTCCGCCCCGCCTTCGACGAGGACGAGCTCTGATGACGATGCACACCTTGTCCGTGCTGGTGGAGAACAAGCCGGGTGTCCTGGCCCGGGTGTCCGGGTTGTTCTCCCGGCGCGGGTTCAACATCGACAGCCTCGCCGTGGGGGAGACCGAGAACCCCGACGTCTCCCGCATCACCATCGTGGTCAACGCCGAGTCGTCGCCGCTGGAGCAGGTGACCAAGCAGCTCAACAAGCTGGTCAACGTACTCAAGATCGTCGAGCTGGACCCGCAGGTCTCGGTGGCCCGGGAGCTGCTGCTGGTCAAGGTCCGCGCGGACCGCAACGCCCGGGGCCAGGTGCTGGAGACGGTCGCCCTGTTCCGCGCCCGGGTGGTCGACGTCGCGCCGGACACGCTGACCATCGAGGCCACCGGCACCCCGGACAAGCTTGACGCGCTGCTGCGTGACCTCGAGCCGTTTGGCATCAAGGAGATGGTCCAGTCCGGCACGGTGGCCATCGGGCGTGGCTCCCGCTCCATCACCGCCGGCCCGGCGCTGCGCGCCGCCTGATTCGCACCCCACCAGATTTCGACGGGCCGACGGGCACCGCCGTACGAAAGGGAAGTCAATGAGCGTTGAGGTGTTCTACGACGACGACGCCGACCTGGGCCTGATCCAGGGCCGCAAGGTCGCCGTGATCGGCTACGGCAGCCAGGGCCACGCCCACGCGCTGTCGCTGCGCGACTCCGGCGTCGACGTGGTGATCGGCCTGCCCGCCGGTTCGAAGAGCCGGCCGAAGGCCGAGGAGCAGGGCCTGCGCGTGCTCACGCCGGCCGAGGCGGCGGCCGAGGCCGACGTGATCATGATCCTGGCGCCGGACACCGCCCAGCGCGGCCTCTACGCCGAGGCGATCGCCCCCAACCTGGCCCCCGGCAAGGCGCTCTTCTTCGGCCACGGCTTCAACATCCGGTACGGCCTCATCAAGCCCCCGGCCGACGTGGACGTGGCGATGGTCGCCCCGAAGGGCCCCGGCCACCTGGTCCGCCGCCAGTACGTCGACGGCAAGGGCGTGCCCTGCCTGGTCGCCGTCGAGCAGGACGCCAGCGGCAACGCCTTCGGCCTGGCCCTGGCCTACGCCAAGGCGATCGGCGGCACCCGGGCCGGCGCCATCCGGACCACCTTCACCGAGGAGACCGAGACCGACCTCTTCGGCGAGCAGGCGGTGCTCTGCGGCGGCGCGGCGGCGCTGGTGCAGACCGGCTTCGAGGTGCTCACCGAGGCCGGCTACGCCCCCGAGGTGGCCTACTTCGAGTGCCTGCACGAGCTGAAGCTCATCGTCGACCTCATGTACGAGGGCGGCATCGCCCGGATGCGCTACAGCATCTCGGACACCGCCGAGTACGGCGACCTCTCCCGCGGTCCCCGGGTCATCGACTCCCGGGTCAAGGAGGAGATGCGCAAGATCCTCGGCGAGATCCAGTCCGGCGAGTTCGCCCGCGAGTGGGTGGCCGAGGACGAGGCCGGCCGGCCGAACTTCGCCAAGTGGCGGGCCGAGGGCGCGGCGCACCCGATCGAGGAGACCGGGCAGAAGCTGCGCGCCATGATGAGCTGGGTCGACCGGCCCATCACCGAAACCGCCTGAGCCCGCCTCAGGCAGCTCCGACGCGGCCCGCGGCCCGACGCTCTCCCCGGCGTCGGGCGGCGGGCCGCCGTCACTCCCGGGCCGCGGACAGGGTCTCCGCCTCGGCGGCGGCGTGCTCCGCCTCGTCGGCGCGGCCCAGCGCCAGCAGGGCGCGGGCCAGGTTGCGCAGGGACCGCTCCAGCAGCGCGCGGTGCCGCGGGTCGGCCGTGGCCAGCTTGCGGGCCAGCTCCACCGCCTCCCGCCCGGCGGTCACCCCGTCCAGCCCGGCGATCCGGTCGCGCGGCGGGCCCTCCGGGTGCGCGTCCGCGGCCGGCGCGTCGAACGCGGTCATCGACAGGACCAGGTTCAGCGCCTCGACCAGCAGCGGCCGGAACACCTCCGGCAGGTGCTCGGCCCACCGCCGGCAGACGGTGAGCGCCTCGTCCAGGAGCGGCCCGACCGCGTCCCACCGCCGGTCCACGATCCGCGCGGCGGCGAGCCGGACCAGGCCGGCGGCAAGCTCGATGTCGTTGGCATCCCGGGCCACCTCGACCGCCTCGGCGAGCCGGTCGACGCCCGCCTCGCGCTGCCCGCACCGCAGCAGCAACTGCCCGTGCACGCGGAGCGCCGCGGCCAGCTCGCCACGTCGGGCGGGGAGCTGCTCCCGCCGTCGGTCGACCGCCTCCCCGGCGGCCCGCAGAGCCGCGTCCGGCTCGCCCAGCTCCGCCCGGCACTCCGCCTCGACCAGCAGCGCCTGCGCGGTCAGCGCGCGCCCGTGCGCCGGCTGGACGATTCGCAGCCACTCCCGGCCCTCCCGGGAGACGTCGAGCAGAGCGAGCGCGTCCCGGGCGCGGCCGGTTGCGGCCAGGCTGCCGGCGAGGTCAGCCGCCGCGATCGCTCCCATCGAGTGCCACCGCAGCCGCTGGTAGCGGGAGAGCGCCCGGAACGCGTCCCACGCCTCCTGCCGCACGGCGAGCGCCGGCTCGGGCCGGCCCAGCGCTGCCTGGCAGTCGCCGATCACCAGCAGCGTCCTGGCCCGCCGCATCCGCTCCCACTCGTCCAGTGGGGCGGCGGCGTCCCAGGTGGCCCGGGCGCGCAGCGCCAGCGTCAGCGCCTCGCGGAAGTCACCACGGGCGGACAGGTGACCGGCCAGCCCTCCCCGGGCGGCGGCGAGCACCACCAGGGCCGCCCGGTCGGGCGCGTCCTCGACGTACCCGATGGCCTCCCGGAGCTGGTCGACCGCCTCGGCCATTGCCTGCGCGTCGGGGACACCGACCCGGGCCACCAGTGCCCGGGCCAGGTCCACCCGGTGCCGGTCCGGGCGGTCCGCGGCGAGTCGGCGGCACAGCGCCACCGCCTCCTCGCCGGAGGCGGAGCGGCGGGCCGTCCCGCCGGGCAGTCCGCTCACCAGTTGGGACCGGGTGACCAACGCCTCGGCCAGCCACGGCCCCCAGCGCAGCGGGCGCCGCCGGGCCAGCGGACGGAGCAGTGCGATCCGGACCACGAGCGACATCGGTGGCTCCCTCCCGCGCGGCTGCTGGCTCCCGTTGTACCGGGGGCACGCCAGCCGGTCCCGGGTGAACGGGGGATGACGGACGTGCGACGAGCCTGTGTGAGGGCGCTCACCCCGCGGTCCGCGACCCGGAGGGCGGGCCGACCCCTACCATCCTTGGTGAGGTGCTGCTCCAGCCGGCACCCGACGGCCACGGCACGGATCGGCGCAGGGCGCAGCGCGGCGTCCCGACGCCCCAGGCCGACCAAGAAACCGAGCGTCTACGAGGACCGATGAATCCTGTCGTACTGATCGCCGAAGAACTCGCTCCCGCCGCCATCGAGGTGCTCGCGCACGACTTCGACGTGCGCCACGTGGACGGCACCGACCGCCCGGCCCTGCTCTCCGCGCTCTCCGAGGCCGACGCGGTGATCGTACGCAGCGCCACCCAGATCGACGCCGAGGCGATCGCGGCGGCCCCGCGGCTGAAGGTGGTCGCCCGGGCCGGCGTCGGGCTGGACAACGTCGAGGTGCCGGCCGCCACGGCGCGGGGCGTCATGGTCGTCAACGCGCCCACCTCCAACATCGTCTCCGCCGCAGAGCAGGCGGTGGCGCTGCTGCTCGCCGTGGCCCGCAACACGGCCAGCGCCAGCGCCGCGCTGAAGGCCGGGGAGTGGAAGCGGTCGAAGTACACCGGCGTGGAGATCCAGGGCAAGACCGTGGGCGTGGTCGGCCTCGGTCGCATCGGCGTGCTCTTCGCGCAGCGCATCGCCGCCTTCGGCACCCGCCTGATCGCGTACGACCCCTACATCCAGCCGGCCCGCGCCGCGCAGCTCGGCGTCCGGCTGGTCGGCCTGGAGGAGCTGCTCCGGGAGAGCGACTTCATCTCGATCCACCTGCCCAAGACCCCGGAGACGGTGGGCCTGATCGGCGAGAAGGAGCTGGCGATCGTCAAGCCGGGCGTCCGGATCGTCAACGCCGCCCGCGGTGGCCTCGTCGACGAGCAGGCGCTCGCGAACGCGATCGCCGAGGGCCGGGTCGCCGGCGCCGGCGTCGACGTCTACGCCAAGGAGCCCTGCACCTCCTCGCCGCTGTTCGCGTTCGACAACGTGGTGGCCACCCCGCACCTGGGCGCCTCCACCGCCGAGGCGCAGGACAAGGCCGGTCTGGCCGTGGCGAAGAGCGTCAAGCTGGCGCTCCAGGGCGAGTTCGTGCCGGACGCGGTGAACGTGCAGGCCGGCGGCGTGGTCGCCGAGGACGTCCGGCCGCTGCTGCCGCTGGCCGAGAAGCTGGGCCGGGCCTTCACGGCCGTCGCCGGCGGGGTGGCCGCCAGCGTCACCGTCGAGGTGCGCGGCGAGATCGTCACCAACGACGTGTCGGTGCTCAAGCTCGCCGCCACGAAGGGACTGTTCAGCTCGGTGGTGGAGGAGCAGGTCACCTACGTCAACGCGCCGCACCTGGCCGCCGAGCGGGGCGTCGAGGTCACCCTCGCCACGCAGGCCGAGACGGTCGACCACGCCAACCTGGTGACCGTCCGCGGCGCGCTGCCGGACGGCCGGACGGTCAGCGTCTCCGGCACGGTGACCCACACCGGCACCCGCGACGTGCTCAAGCTGACCGAGGTGGACGGTTTCGACGTCGAGATCGGCGCCGAGGGCATCCTGGTCTTCCTGCGCTACGTGGACCGGCCGGGCGTGGTCGGCACCGTCGGCACGCTGCTCGGCGAGGCCGGCGTGAACATCGCCGCCATGCAGGTGGCCCGCCGCGAGGCCGGCGGCGAGACGCTGATGACGCTCACCGTCGACCAGGCGCTCGGCGCGGACCTGCTCACCTCGGCGGCCGACTCGATCGGTGCGGTCGCGGCCAGCGCGGCGGACCTGCGCGACGAGTAGTCCGCCCACGACACATCGGGGGCCCGGCCGGACGGCCGGGCCCCTCGTCGTATCCGGGGGTCAGGGCGTGACGCGGGCCGGTGGCGGGTAGACCGAGCCGTCCTGGGCGTCGAAGAGCATCAGGTCGTGCTCGCCGGCCAGCCGCTCGATGTCCAGCAGCACCTCGTCGGCGCAGGTGGGGAAGAGGTTCATCTCCAAGTGGTCGCCGGCCGCGTGCAGCGGGGTGACCTCCCAGGGCGTGCCCGGTCCCGCCGGACGGTCGGGATAGCTGGCCGTGATGGCCCGGTAGAAGGCGACCACCCGCGGGTCGGGGTACCGCTCGCCGTGCCGCCCCTCGCTGCACCGCTGCACCGCCGCCCGCACCTCGTCGGGCGTGGCCCCGGCCGGCAGGGCCCACACGCTCAGATCGAAACTCACGGCGGACAGCGTGCCATCCCCGGTCCGCGCCGTCACCCCTGCCCCGCCGCAGGTTGACTCGCCGATAACCGACAGGGCGCCCGACGGTCCGCTGTGGAGGCTCTTGCGTCGAGTTACGTCGATTCGCTAGCGTACCCGTGCGGTCACTGGCTGAGTCGATACCCCGGCCCGTCTTCGGGTGGCGCGGTCGGCCGTCCGGCCCACCGGCCCGCACCCCTCGATTGCGCGAGCCACGCGCACTCGTCGCTGACCGGCCCTCACGGTCGTTGCCGAGACCGTGGGGGCCGATCGCGGTTCATGTCGCGGATGCGAAGGCGGGGCGGCCCTCCACGGTCAGCGCCGGCGGTGGGCGAAGAGCGCCCGGTAGTCCGAGCCGTTGCGGAACCAGGCCAGGCCGGCCGGGCCGGCGGCGAACAGGGCGGTGGCGTAGGCGTCGGCCACCGCGAGATCCGGGCCCATCACCGTGGCGGCGACCATCTGGTCGGCCGGCTCGCCGGTGTGCGGGTCCACCACGTGCCCCCGCCGCCCGCTCACCCCGGAGGTGCCTACCGCGCCGGCGGTCATCTCCAGCACCAGCGGCGCCCGGTGCCCGTCGGTCGGGTGGTGCACCGCGACCCGCCACGGGCCGCCGTGCGCGGCGTGGCCCCGCACGGTCAGGTCGGCGCCGGCGAGCACGGCGTAGTCGTGCACGCCCGCGGCGCGCAGCCGGGCCGCGGCCCGCTCCACCGCCCAGCCGCCGAGCAGGCCGCCCGGGTCGAAGCCGCCCGGCACGGCCCAGGCGTCGAACCACCCGTCGGTCGCCGCCCGCATCGCGGCGCAGCGGTCCACCAGGTCCGCGAGCGGCGGGTACGACTCGGGGCCGATCTCACCCCGGCGCAGCTTCGACACCAGGCTGTCCGGCTGATTCGGCCCGTAGGTGAGGTCGATGGCGCGCAGCTCGGCGACGGCGTCCCGGAGCGCCTCCCCGACGCCCCGGCGGCCCAGCCACTCGGGCGCGTTGAGCAGCAGGGAGTATTCCGCGGTGGAGGTGCGCACGGTGTGCCGGACGCTGATCCGGCCTCCGGCGGTGCCACCGGCCCGCTCCAGCCGGTGGCTGCGGGTGCCGAGGCGCAGGTCGGGGCGGCGCTGGCGGAAGGCGGACTGGTCGATCCACCGGGTGCGGGGCTGCTCGTCCGTCCAGCGGGCCCGCCGCTGCTCCTCGATCCGCATGACACTGCTCCCTCGCTGACCACGCCGCAGCGTCGCGGCGAAAGCCGGTCACGGGCCCCCGTCGACCCTGTCCCCACTGACCCTAGGCAGCTGACATGACCGCACCATGAATGCCACCTGGGAGACTCCTGTGCATCCGAGTATCCCGAATGCTGGAAGACGCGTACCGGGAGCCGGGACGGCGACGTACGGTTGCGCGGAACGACGAGGTGAGGAGCGCCAGGTGGCACGCATCGCGGTGGTGGCCGGGGACGGCATCGGACCCGAGGTGGTCGGGCAGGCCCGCAAGGTCATCGACGCGGTGCTCCCCGGGGTCGAGGCCACGGAATACGACCTGGGCGCGGCCCGCTACCACCGCACCGGCGAGGTGCTGCCCGACTCGGTCCTCGACGAGTTGGCCGGGCACGACGCCATCCTGCTCGGCGCGGTCGGCGACCCCACCGTGCCCCCAGGCGTGCTGGAGCGGGGCCTGCTGCTCAAGCTCCGCTTCGCCTTCGACCAGTACGTCAACCTCCGCCCCTCCCGACTCTGGCCCGGCGTCGCCGGCCCGCTGGCCGCCGTCAAGCCCGGCGAGGTCGACCTGGTGGTGGTCCGCGAGGGCACCGAGGGCCTCTACGCGGGCGCCGGCGGCTCGCTGCACCGGGACACCCCGGCCGAGGTCGCCACCGAGGAGAGCCTGAACACCCGGCACGGCGTCGAACGGGTGATCCGCGACGCGTTCGCCCGGGCCCGTCGCCGGGAGCGGCGCAAGGTCACACTCGTGCACAAGACCAACGTGCTCACCCACGCCGGCTCGCTCTGGGCGCGCGCCTTCGCGGACGTCGCCGCCGAGCACCCCGACGTGACCACCGAATACCAGCACGTCGACGCCGCCGCCATGTTCCTCGTGACCAACCCGTCGCGGTACGACGTGGTGGTCACCGACAACCTCTTCGGCGACATCCTCACCGACATCGCCGCCGCGGTGACCGGTGGCATCGGGCTG
Organism: Micromonospora sp. NPDC004540; assembly: GCF_040610095.1. Lineage (NCBI taxonomy): Bacteria > Bacillati > Actinomycetota > Actinomycetes > Micromonosporales > Micromonosporaceae > Micromonospora > Micromonospora sp. NPDC004540. Next base: position 27,400 of record NZ_JBEXLR010000042.1, on the reverse strand, counting down.
GCGGCCAGCGGCTGCATCAACCCCGAGGGGCGCTACCCGTCGATGTTCGAGCCGGTGCACGGCTCCGCGCCGGACATCGCCGGCCGGGGCGTCGCCGACCCGGTGGCCGCGGTGCTCTCCGCCGCGCTCCTGCTCGACCAGCTCGGCCACGCCGACGCCGCCGCGCGGGTCACCGCCGCGGTCGGCACCGAGCTGGCCGGCCGTACGTCCGGCGCGCCGCTGCGCACCGAGGAGGTCGGCGACCGGCTCGCCGGGTACGCCGTAGCCTGACCGGGCCGTCACCTCGGCCCGGGATCGGGCCGCCAGACCCGTACCCGGGCCCGCTTGAGTTCCGGTCCCGGCCGGGCCGCCCGTCCGGCGCGCGATGTGCCGGGGCGGAGCTATCCGCTGAACGACCGTTCGGGGTAAGTTTCTGGCACCAGTGACGTCGGCGTGCGATCCCGCATGCCGTGGACCCGCAGGGAGGTCAGCGCGATGAGCGGTGGTGACAAGCTCGATTTCGAGATCCGTCCGAATCCCGCGCCGGTATCCGCCGCCGACCGGGCCGCCCTGCTGGCGAACCCGGGCTTCGGTCGGGTGTTCACCGACCACATGGTGACCATCCGCTACGCCGAGGGCAAGGGCTGGTACGACGCCCGGGTGGAGGCGCGCGCGCCGATCCCGATGGACCCGGCCGCCGCGGTCCTGCACTACGCGCAGGAGATCTTCGAGGGGCTGAAGGCGTACCGGACCGGCGACGGGTCGGTGACCATGTTCCGCCCGGAGGCCAACGCCGCCCGCTTCGCCGCCTCCGCGCACCGGCTGGCGATGCCGGAGCTGTCGGCGGAGACATTCGTCGAGTCGCTGCGCCGGCTGGTCGAGATCGACCAGGACTGGATTCCCGAGCACGAGGACGCCAGCCTCTACCTGCGCCCGTTCATGTTCGCCAGCGAGGTCTTCCTCGGCGTCCGCCCGGCCAACGAATACCTCTACTGCGTGATCGCCTCGCCGGCCGGGGCGTACTTCGCCGGTGGGGTCAAGCCCGTGACGGTCTGGGTCTCGCCGGACTACACCCGGGCGGCCCCCGGCGGCACCGGCGCGGCCAAGTGCGGCGGCAACTACGCGGCCTCGCTGGCCGCGCAGGCCGAGGCCATCGAGGCCGGCTGCGACCAGGTGGTCTTCCTCGACGCGGTGGAGCGGCGTTTCGTCGACGAGCTGGGCGGCATGAACGTCTTCTTCGTCTACGACGACGGCACGCTGGTCACCCCGCCGCTGACCGGCACCATCCTGCCGGGCATCACCCGCGACGCGATCCTCACCCTGGCCGCCGAGTCGGGGCACCGGGTCGAGGAGCGGCCGGTCAGCTTCGCCGACTGGCAGGCCGACGCGGCCAGCGGGCGGCTGCGCGAGGTGTTCGCCTGCGGCACCGCCGCCGTCATCACGCCGATCGGTGGGGTGCGCTTCCCGGACGGCGAGTTCCTGATCGGCGGCGGCGAGCCGGGCCGCTCCACCATGGCGCTGCGGCAGAAGCTGGTCGACATCCAGCGCGGCCGCGCCGAGGACCGGCACGGCTGGGTCTCCCGCGTCCTCTGACCGTCCACCCGCTCGTCCGCACGGCCGGCTCCGTTTCGACGGCGCCGGCCGTGCGCGTTTCCTGCCGGGGTCAGTCGAGCAGGTGGGTCCGGAGGGCGCCGATCTGCGCGTCGGTCACGCCGGCGTGGCGGAGGTAGCCCTCGGGCGAGCCGTAGCCCTCGCGCAGCTCGGTGAGGAACAGCATCATCGCCTCGGCGGGGGAGGCGAGGAACGGCGGCGGTGGCTCCTCGGCGTCCGGCACGGTGGCCCGGACCCAGGCGCTGAACCGCTCGGACGCGGCGGTGCTGAGCGCGTAGTCGGCGGCGATGTCCTCGTCGGGCACGCCGAGCACGGCGAGGGCGAGGCCGCAGACGATGCCGGTGCGGTCCTTCCCGGCGACGCAGTGCACCACCACCGGCGCGTTGGCGCTGTCGGCGATGAGGCCGACCGCCTCGGCCAGCCCGGCGGTGCCGGTGCGGGCCAGGTCGGCGTAGCGGTCGGCGAGGTAGCGGGCCAGGTCGCTGCCGGGCTCGTAACGCCGCTCGGCCCAGTCCTCGTGCTCGGGGTGGATGTGCCGGTAGGTGAGACCGTCGTAGGCGGGCACCCGGCCGTCCCGCGCCACCTCGGTGGGGCGGCGCAGGTCGATGACGGTGCGGATGCCGAGCGCGGTGAACGCGGCCTGGTCGGTCTCCTCGATGCGGTGCAGCGAATCGGAACGGTAGAGCCGGCGGTGCCGGACGGTGCGCCCGTCCTGGCTGCGGTAGCCGCCTACGTCGCGGAAGTTGAACAGCGTGGGGAAGGGGGTCTCCAGGGCGTCCACCCCTGACACGGTAACGGCCGGCGGGGCCACGATGTGCCCCGCCGGCCGCTGGTTACAGGTGTCTCCGATTACCGGGCCGTGCCCGGCGGAATCGACGAGTAGGTGTCGTCGTAGTAACCGCCGAGCTTGTCCCGGTACGCCGGATCCGTGTCGGTGGTCTCGTCGAACTCGGGCGCGGCCTTGATCTGGTCCTTGCTCCGGTCGACGTAGACCTTCCGCTCGTCGTGGTCGACGTGGTTGACGGTGCCGGCCGGCAGCATGACCTTCTTGCCGAAGATCCAGGGCCCGGTGTCCACCACGAGGAAGCTGGAGTTCACCTCGTGGCTGGCCCGGTCCACCTTGCCGATACCGCCGTCACTCGCCTCCACCTTGTAGCCGACCAGGTCGATGCCGGTCACCCCGGCGTCGTCCCGGTAGCTCCACGGATCGAAACGCCCGGCGGGCGCGCCGCCCGCGAAGGCGCCCTGACCACCCTGGGTCAGCGGGTCCGGCGTCCCGTGGGTCGTTCGAGGGTCGAGCCGCTCCATGGCGTCAACACTCCCTTTCTCGACTTTTGGGGGATGTGCCTGTCGGATCCCTTCCTACCCGGATGCGAAGATCGATACACCTGACCGGCTCAGGCCAGTGCGGCCTCCGCGTCGAGGGCCACCGCGGCGGCGTGCACCACGGACGCGATGCGTAGCCCCTCGTGCACCTGGTCGCGGCTGAACCCGGCGGCGCGCAGGGTCTTCTCGTGCGACTCCAGGCAGACGCCGCAGCCGGTGATCGCCGAGACGGCGAGGCACCAGAGCTCGAAGTCGACCTTCTCCACCCCGGGCCGGGCGATGATCTGCATCCGCAGCCGGGCCGGCAGCGAGGCGTACTGCTCGTCGCCGATGAGGTGCTTGGCCCGGTAGTAGACGTTGTTCATGGCCATGATGGTGGCCGCGCCCTTGGCCGCCTCGACGGCCTCGGGCGTGAGGTGACCGGCCGCCTCGGCGGCGATCTCGCGCAGCACCACCGGGTTGCGGGCCGCCACCGCGCAGGCCAGGGCGGTGCCCCAGGCCTGCTCCGGCTTCAGCGTCGAGGTGGTGATGGTGGAGCCGAGGTTGAGCTTGATGTCCCTCGCGTACTCGGGCAGGGCCGCCTTGACCGCGTCCAGACCCATGCTCAGGCCCCGGCGGCGAGCAGCGCGTTGGCGTCCAGCGTGGCGCCGCCCTTGTTCCAGTTGCACGGGCAGAGCTCGTCGGTCTGCAGGGCGTCGAGCACCCGCAGCACCTCGGAGACGTTCCGGCCGACCGAGCCCGCGGTCACCATGGCGAACTGGATCTCGTTGTCCGGGTCGACGATGAAGGTGGCCCGCTGGGCGACGCCGTCCGCGCCGAGCACGCCGCAGTCGGCGGTCAGCTCACGCTTGATGTCGCTGAGCATCGGGAAGGGCAGCTCGCGCAGGTCCGGGTGGTCCTTGCGCCAGGCGTAGTGGACGAACTCGTTGTCCACGGAGACGCCGAGGACCTGGGCGTCCCGGTCGGCGAACTCGCCGTTGAGGCGGCCGAACTCGGCGATCTCCGTGGGGCAGATGAAGGTGAAGTCCTTCGGCCAGAAGAAGACGACGCGCCACTTGCCCTCGTAGGTCTTGTGGTTGATCGTCTCGAACGCCTTGTCGGCGTCGAGCGAGACGCAGGCGGTGAGTTCGTACTCGGGGAAGTGGTCACCGACAGTGAGCACGGGTCCTCCTTGACGGCGGCCCGGCAACGACGCCGGGCCGGTAACTGGATCTGTTCCAGATGTTTCCCCAACCCGGTTCCCGCCTGACTCCGGGCGGCCCGCCTTGTTAAGTCGATCACCGGCCCGTCCCGCGATGTGGGTTTCTCCTCCCAAAACCCGGAGCGGGGTGGCAGAGTACGGACCGTGACCAGCTCCGTCCTGATTATTGGCAGCTAGCGCGCCGGCCTTCCCCCTCGCCGAGCGCGCAGACCTCCCGCATCCGCGGGGGGTCTTTTTGTTGCTCCCCGCAGGTTCGAGAAGAGGACTCCCATGACCTTCCAGGTGTACGACACGACGCTGCGCGACGGCGCCCAGCGCGAGGGGCTCACCTACTCGGTGGTCGACAAGCTGGCGGTGGCCCGCCTGCTCGACGATCTCGGGGTCGGCTTCATCGAGGGCGGCTGGCCGGGCGCCGTGCCGAAGGACACCGAGTTCTTCCGTCGGGCCCGCACCGAGCTGGAGCTGCGGCACGCGATCCTGGTCGCCTTCGGGGCCACCCGCAAGGCCGGCGTCGCGGTCGAGGACGACCCGCAGGTGCGCGGGTTGCTCGACGCGGGGACCCCGGCCGTGGCGCTGGTCGCCAAGGCGGACCTGCGGCACGTGGAGCGGGCGCTGCGCACCACCGCCGAGGAGAACCTGGCGATGATCCGGGACACGGTCGCGCACCTGGTGGCGCAGGGGCGGCGGGTCTTCGTCGACGGGGAGCACTTCTACGACGGCTACCGGTACGACCCGGCCTACACCGCCGCGGTGGCGGAGACCGCGCTCGCCGCCGGGGCCGAGCGGTTCGTCCTCTGCGACACCAACGGCGGGATGCTGCCCTCCCAGGTCACCGCCGCCATCACCGACCTCACCGCGCGCACCGGGATCACCCCGGAGCTGCTCGGCATGCACGCCCAGAACGACACCGCCTGCGCGGTGGCCAACACGATCGCCGCGGTCGAGGCCGGCGTCCGGCACGTCCAGGGCACCGCCAACGGCTACGGCGAGCGCCCGGGCAACGCCGATCTCTTCGCGATCGTGGCCAACCTCCAGCTCAAGCTCGGCATGCCCGTCCTACCGGAGGGCTGCCTGGAACAGATGGTGCGGGTCTCGCACGCCATCGCCGAGATCGCCAACATCGCCCCCGACACCCACCAGGCCTATGTCGGGGCCGCCGCCTTCGCCCACAAGGCGGGGCTGCATGCGAGCGCGATCAAGGTCGACCCGTTGCTCTACAACCACGTGGATCCCTCGGTGGTGGGCAACGACATGCGGATCCTGGTGACCGAGATGGCCGGCCGGGCCAGCGTCGAGCTCAAGAGCCGCGAGCTGGGCCTGGACCTGGCCGGCCATCCGGACGCCCTGTCCAAGGTCACCAGCCGGGTCAAGGAACTGGAGGCCGGCGGCTGGTCGTTCGAGGCCGCCGACGCCTCGTTCGAGCTGCTGGTCCGCTCCGAGCTGCCGGACGCCGCGCCGGCCCGGCCGTTCGCGCTGGAGTCCTACCGGGTGCTGGTCGAGCACCGCGAGGACGGCGCCGTGGTCTCCGAGGCCACCGTCAAGATCCGGGTACGCGGCGAGCGCGTCATCGCCACCGCCGAGGGGAACGGCCCGGTCAACGCCCTGGACGAGGCGCTGCGGGTGGCACTCGCGCGGCACTACCCGGAGCTGCGCGAGTTCGAGCTGGCCGACTACAAGGTCCGCATCCTGGAGGGCAGCCACGGCACCGGCGCGGTGACCCGGGTGCTCGTGGAGACAGCCGGGGCCGGCCGCGACTGGACCACGGTCGGCGTCCACCCCAACGTGGTCGAGGCGAGCTGGCACGCCCTGGTCGACGCTCTCACCTACGGCCTGGACCGGGCCCGGGTCTGAGCCGGCTCACCCGGCGGGCAGTCGCAGCTCGGCCAGCACGGCGCGGTGGTCGCTGCCGGGCACGACGTACACGCTGACCGCGTCCACCGCGATGCGCCGGTCGACCAGCACGTGGTCGATGGTGACCGGCGGGATCGGGTCGCCGTCGTACGGGCCCCAGGTGCCGGAGAGCCCGGCGCCGGCCGCGGCGGCGGCGTCGACGTAGCCGGTGTCGATGAGGTCGCGCAGCGGCGCGTGGTCGAGGGTGGCGTTGAAGTCACCGGCCAGGATGCTCAATCCGCCCCGCGGGGTGGCCGGCGGCTGGGCCCGCAGGTCGGTCCACCAGTTCGGCACCCACCCGACCACGGCCGGGGCGGCCGGATGCGTCGACTCGACCCGCAGCGGGGGCGCGCCCGGCACGGCCACCGTCCCGTACGCCTGGCTGAAGAGGGAGCCCTGGTTGCGCCGGTAGCCGGTCCCGCTGAGCGGGTGGCGCGCGTACAGGCCGGAGCCGGTGGTGCCGACCTCAGGGTTGAGCATCCGGTAGGGCAGCAGGGTGGCCAGCCCGAGCCGGTCCAGCTCGGCGGCGATCTGCGGGGTGAACTCCTGCACGGTCAGCACGTCGACCCGGTGCGTGCGGACCAGCTCCACCACCCGGGCCGGGTCGGCGCCGCCCTTGCGCAGGTTGGCGGTGAGCAGCCGGAGCACGGGTCCGTGGACCGTGGGCCGGTCGTCGCGGACGACGCGCGGCGCCACCGCGCCGAGCAGCGCCAGGGCGGCAAGCGCCGCGACCACCGCGGGCGCGCGGCGCCGGAGGGCGAGCGCCAGCGCCACCGTGGCCGGCGCGGCGGCGGCGACGTACGGCGTGAAGGCGACCGCCTGCACCAGCGGCCCCCGTTCCAGCCCGGCCAGCCGGAGCACCGCCCAGGCGGCCACGGGTGCGACCGCCAGCCAGCAGGCGATCGTGGCGAACCGGCGGACCCGGGTGCCGGTCGGTGCCGGCCCACTCGTCGTGATCACGGCCGTCACGCTACCGGCCGGCCGCCCGGGGCGGTGCCCACGCGGGCGTTTCGTGAATGGGCGGACCCTCACCTCTCACAATTGTCGAAAGCGTATTTCCAATGGCGCGCCGTAATGCGAAATATTGACCCTCCGCTTTTTCCGGTGTTAGGTTGCACGTGGTCGAGGAGTCGCGACTCTCCGTAGTAAGCCCAGTTCAGAGCCAGGTGCAGCTCGACATTCACGGTGCGCTGACGACGTGGGGTCCCCCGATGGCCCGCAATTTTCCGCACCTGGCTGGCGTGTCGAATCCAGCCGTCCCGCACCGCACGCGGGTCGGCCGTGTCACCACGGTCAGAAAAGGGAGATCTGTCATGGCCACATTCCTCAAGCGCAAGGCGACGGTGGTGGCCCTCGCCGCGCTGTCCCTCACCCTGGCCGGCGGGGGTATCGCGGCCGCCGCCCACCCGGCGGCGAAGGCCCCGGCCGAGGCCGGCCAGCCCGGTGCCCGGCAGCCCGGCCACCAGCCCGCGGTGAGCGCGGCCGAGAGCCGGGCGGCGAAGGCTGCGCTGAACGCCACCCTCGCCGCGCCGACGCCCGGGCTCGTCGCGTGGGCGGTGATCAGCAGCAACGGAACCCTGCTCCAGCACTCCGCGAACGTCGTGAGCGCCAAGAAGTTCTCTCCCTCGGTGCCGGGCCAGTACGCCGGCCAGTACCAGGTGACGCTCGACTACGCCGTCCACCTCAAGGGTCTGCACGCCACGATCGGCACCAACGACGCGGCGAACGTGCCGCCCGCGGGCGAGGTGTCGGTGGCGCCCCGCTACCTGATCCCGAACGCGGTCTTCGTCCAGACGCGCAGCTCCGGCGGCGGGTACGCGGACCGGCCGTTCCACCTGCTCATCGCCAACTGACCACCGCCGCGCGGCAGTCGGTTCCCGCCCCGGGCGGGGGCCGGCTGCCGTCGCCGCCTGACCCGGTCTGCCCCGGCCCGGCCCTGCTCGCGCCGTTGCGAACCGGCCGGGGGAGTCGTCCCGGTCCGGGCCGGGAAGGGTCGGCCAGGGGCCGATAATCCGACGTTTGCCCGTACGTCGGCACGGGAAGCAAGCACCGTGACGGACATCTCGGACACCCTGGCCAGCGTGCCCAGCCCGGTCGATGCCGACGCGAGCGGCGTCGAGCTGGAACAGACCCTCTTCGAGGTCAAACGCGTGATCGTGGGGCAGGATCGCCTCGTCGACCGCCTGCTCACCGCCCTCATCGCCGACGGCCACTGCCTCCTGGAGGGCGTGCCGGGGGTGGCCAAGACCCTCGCGGCGCAGACCCTCGCCACCGTGGTCGGTGGCACCTTCTCCCGGATCCAGTTCACCCCCGACCTGGTCCCCTCCGACATCGTCGGCACCCGCATCTACCGGGCCTCCACCGAGGCGTTCGATGTGGAGCTCGGCCCGATCATGGCGAACCTCGTGCTCGCCGACGAGATCAACCGGGCCCCGGCCAAGGTGCAGTCGGCGCTGCTCGAGGCGATGGCCGAACGGCAGGTCTCCATCGGCGGCCGGAGCTGGCCGGTCCCCGACCCGTTCCTGGTGCTGGCCACGCAGAACCCGATCGAGTCGGAGGGCGTCTACCAGCTCCCCGAGGCGCAGCGCGACCGCTTCCTCATGAAGATCGTCGTCGACTACCCGAGCGACGCCGACGAGCTGGCCATCCTCTACCGGATGAGCACCGAGAAGCCGACCGCCCGCCCGGTGCTCGACCCGGCCCGACTACGCGAGCTCCAGCGCCGTGCCGCGGACGTCTTCGTCCACCACGCGCTCGCCGAGTACGTGGTCCGGCTCATCCTCGCCACCCGGGACCCGGGGCGGTTCGGGCTGCCCGAGATCGCGCCGCTGCTGGCGTACGGGGCGAGCCCCCGGGCCACGCTCGGCCTGGTGGCGGCGGCCCGGGCGCAGGCGCTGATCCACGGCCGGGACTACGTGCTCCCGGAGGACGTCCGGGACCTGGCCGTGGACGTGCTGGCCCACCGGCTGGTGCTCTCCTTCGACGCGGTGGCCGACGGAATCTCCGCCGAGTCGCTGGTGCGCCGGCTGGTCGAGGCGGTGCCGCCACCCCGGGTGGTCACCGGGCACCCGGAGGCGGCGCCCGACCTGGCGGCGGCATGAGACGCCGGGACGCACCCACCCTGGCCGAGCCCGGACTGGCCGACCTCGCTCCCGACCAGCGGCTGCGCCGGCTGGAACTGACCGTCACCCGGCGGCTCGACGGGCTGCTGCACGGCCAGTACCGCGGCCTGCTGCCCGGCCCCGGCAGCGAGGCGGCCGGCAGCCGGGAGTACCGCCCCGGCGAGGACGAGGTACGTCGGATGGACTGGGCGGTCACCGCCCGGACCACCGTCCCGCACGTGCGCGAGGTCGACGCGGACCGGGAGCTGACCACCTGGCTGCTGGTCGACGCCAGCCCCAGCATGGAGTACGGCACGGCCACACTGGACAAGCGGGAACTCGCGGTGGCCGCGGTGGCGGCGGTCGGGTTCCTCACCGCCGGCGTCGGCAACCGCCTCGGTGGCCAGGTGCTCACCCCGGACGGTGTCCGTCGGTTCCCGGCCCGCGGCGGGCGGACCCACCTTCTCGGGCTGCTTCGCGCCCTGCTGGGCGCGCCACGCACCGACGGCTACCGGGAGAAACCCCTGCCGGCCCTGCACGACGGGCTGGACGGTATCCAGCGGATGGCCACCCGGCGCGGGCTGGTGGTGGTCGTCTCCGACTTCCTCGACGGGCTGCCCGACGACCCGGACGCCGTCCCGGCCTGGGAGGCCGTGCTGCGCCGGCTGGCCGTCCGGCACCAGGTGCTGGCCGTCGAGGTGACCGACCCGCGCGAGCTGGAGCTGCCCGACGTCGGGCTGGTCACCCTGGTCGACCCGGAGACCGGCTCGCACCGCGAGGTGTGGACCGGGGACCCGGGCCTGCGCGAGCGGTACGCGCAGGCCGCCGTGGCCCAGCGCGACCAGGTGCGGGACGCGCTGCGCCGGTCCGGGGCGACGCACCTGGCGCTGCGTACCGACCGGGACTGGAGCGCGGACATCGTCCGCCACGTGCACGCCCAACGGCGGCTGGCCGCCGCACCCGCCGCGGCCCGGGGAGGTGCGGCGTGACCTGGGAGTCGCCCGCCCGCCTCTGGCTCCTGCTCGGTGTGGTCGGGCTGGTCGCCGGCTACCTGGTGCTGCAGCGCCGGCAGAGCCGGTACGCGGTCCGCTTCACCAACCTCCGGCTGCTCGACCGGGTCGCGCCGCGGCGGCCGGCCTGGCGCCGGCACGTCCCGGCGGGACTCTTCCTCGCCATGCTCGCGCTGCTGGTGGTCGGCTTCGCCCGGCCCAACGCCGAGGCACGGGTGCCCCGGGAGCGGGCCACCGTGGTGGTCGCGGTGGACGTCTCCACCTCGATGCTCGCCGGCGACGTCGACCCGGACCGGCTGACCGCCGCCAAGGAGGCCGCCCGCCGGTTCGTCGACGGGCTGCCGGAGGAGTTCAACGTCGGGCTCGTCGCGTTCGCCGGCAGCGCGGCGGTGCTGGTGCCGCCGAGCACCGACCGGGAGGCGCTGGACGAGGGGGTCGAGCGGCTCGCCGAGGGAATCACGGGGGTGCAGGGCACCGCCATCGGGGAGGCGATCAGCACCTCGCTGGGCGCCGTGAAGAGCCTGGACGCCAAGGCGGCCAAGGACCCGCCACCGGCGCGGATCATCATCCTCTCCGACGGCGCGAACACCTCCGGCATGGACCCCATGGAGGCGGCCGGCCAGGCCGTGGCGGCCAAGGTGCCGGTGCACACCATCTCGTTCGGCACGCCGTCCGGCTCCGTGGACCGGGGCGGGCGGGCGATCCAGGTGCCGGTCGACGGGCAGACCCTCAAGGCGGTCGCCGAGGAGACCGGGGGCGGCTTCCACGAGGCGTCCACCAGCGCCGAGCTGCGCGCCGTCTACGAGGACATCGGCACCTCGGTGGGCTACCGCAAGGAACGGCAGGACATCTCGGCCCGTTTCATCGGCCTCGGGCTGATCTTCGCCATGGGGGCCGCCGCCGGATCGCTGCGGTGGTTCTCCCGGCTGCCCTGACCCCGCACCCGATGACGCACGACACCGGACGACGCACGACACGTGAGGAGCCCAGGTATGGCAGTGCAGACCGGACTCGGTGAGCCGCGCGGCCCGTGGTTCGTCTCGCCCGAGCTGGACCCGGACGGACGCCCGCGCTGGGACGTACCCGGGTCCGAGCGGGACGCGGCGCGGCGGAGCTGGCGCGGCCGGCTGCTGAGCGCGGCGGCGGTGGTGGCCCTCTCCACCGTCTCCGGGGCGGCGGCCGGCACCTGGGCGGCCGACCGGGACGCGCCCGGGCCGGCGGCGGCGGCCGCCGCGCCGGTGCCGGCGGAGCTGGTCACCGCCGCCGAGAAGACCGTCCCCGGGGTGGTCTCGGTGATGGTCGGCGGGACGTCCGGCGCGTCGGCCACCGGCTCCGGCTTCGCCATCGACAACGAGCAGCACATCGTGACCAACGACCACATCCTGGCCCGGGGCGGCTCCGGACCGGTGACGGTGGAGACCTCCGACGGGCGCCGGTTCACCGCCGAGGTGGTGGGGCGGGAGCCGGGCAGCGACCTGGCGGTGCTGAAGGTCCCGGCGTCGGCCCGGCTGTCGGCGCTGCCGCTGGCCAAGCCGAACTCCACCCGGGTGGGCGAGCCGGTGCTCGCGGTCGGCTCCCCGCTCGGCCTGGCCGGCACCGTCACCGCCGGTATCGTCAGCGCGCTCAACCGCCAGGTGCGCATCGGCAGCGGCCGGCACACCGCGGTGCAGACCGACGCCTCCATCAACCCGGGCAACTCGGGTGGGCCGCTGGTCAACGCGCGGGGCGAGGTGGTCGGGGTGAACACGGCCATCGCCACCATCGACGGCAACGGCTCGATCGGCATCGGGTTCGCCATCCCGATCGACCAGGTCCAGCAGACCGCCGACACCATCATCGGCCGCGGCGGCTGACCGGCCCGGCGCCCTGGCCGGCGCCGTCCCGCCGAACCGTCCGGACCGGAAGGGAGAACTGTCGGATATCCGGCCTGGGAGCATCGGGCCATGGAAATATTACGCTGAGTATGGATACTGGCGTGGGTGGAGCAAGCTGTCATCGCGGCCCTCCTCCTGGTGGGCCTGGTCATCGGCGCCGGTGTCGGCGCGTCGTACGCCCGCGCGCAGCGGGGCTGGAAGGACTACCAGACCATCCGCACCACCGTCCCGGGCGCACGGCGCACCGCCTGGATGGCGATCCGGGCGGTGGTCCTGAAGATCGGCGTGATCGCGCTGCTGCTGGTCGGGGCGGCGGCGTACGCGGCGGCCGGGTCGGACCACGAACGGGAGGGCCCCGGGCCCACCCCGACCCCGACCGTGACCGCCACCCCGGGTCACCGCTCCGACCGTTAGCCTCGGTGCGTGGACGACGGACTGCGGGTGACCGACCGGCTCGTGATCCCGGATGCCGAGCTGCGGGAACGCTTCTCCCGCTCGTCCGGCCCGGGTGGTCAGGGGGTCAACACCACCGACTCGCGGGTGGAGCTGAGCTTCGACCTGGCCGGGTCGCCGAGCGTGCCCGAGGCGCTGCGCGCCCGTGCCCTGGACCGGCTCGCCGGCCGGCTGGTCGACGGGGTGCTGACCGTGGCGGCCAGCGAGTACCGGGCGCAGTTGGCCAACCGGGAGGCGGCCCGCGAGCGGATGGGCGCGCTGCTGCGCGAGGCGGTCGCGCCGCCGCCGAAGCCGCGCCGCCCCACCCGCCCGTCCCGCGCGGCCAAGGAACGCCGGCTGGCCGAGAAGAAGCGGCAGTCCCAGCGTAAGCGCGACCGCCGGGTGGACGGCGACTGACCGCCGCGGACCCGAAAAGGGTTTGAGCCGGGGATCAGCCGCCGCCCAGAATGCCCGGGTGCCGAGCGACTTCTCCGTCAAGCCCACCCTCACCGGCGAGCGCGTCCTGCTACGCCCGTTCGTCGACGACGACGTGGCGGCCTTCGAGGCGATCCTGGCCGACCCGGAGGTGGGCCGGCTCACCGGCAGCCCGCCCGGGGAGGGGCTCGACCCGGCCCGGCTGCGGGCCTGGTACGGCAGCCGCAACAGCCAGCCCGACCGGCTCGACCTGGCCGTGGTGGAGCGGGCGACCGGGGCCTGCGTCGGCGAGGTCGTCCTCAACGAGTGGGACCGGCACAACGACAGCTGCAACTTCCGCACCCTGATCGGCCCCGCCGGGCGGGACCGCGGGCTCGGCACCGAGGCGGTCCGGCTCATCGTCGGGTACGGCTTCGAGCAGCTCGGCCTGCACCGGATCGGGCTGGAGGTGTTCGCCTTCAACCCGCGGGCCCGCCGGGCCTACGAGAAGGTCGGTTTCGTGGCCGAGGGCACGCTGCGGCAGGTGCTCCGCGACGGCGACGGCTGGGTGGACGCCACCGTGATGTCGATCCTCGCCGCGGAGTGGGCCGCGCACCGGGGCCACCCGGCCGGCTGACCCCCGTTCAGCCCGGCTGCTCCGCCTCGTCGAGGGCGGCCAGCAGCCGGGCCCGCAGCTCGCTGGCCCGCTCGGCGAAACCCCGCTGGGCGGCGGCGTACTCGGCCCGGCCCTCCGGGGTCTCCACCCGCACCGGCGGGTGACCGAGGTCGGCCAGGTCGTAGGGGCTGGCCCGCATGTCCAGCGTGCGGATCTTCCGGGCCAGCGCGAAGGCGTCCGCGACCAGCTCGGACGGCACCAGCGGAGAGAGCTTGTACGCCCACTTGTAGAGATCCATGTTGGCGTGCAGGCAGCCCGGCTGCTCCAGCGCGTGCTGGCTCTCCCGGGTCGGGGTGAGCACGTTGAGCGGCCGGGCCGGCGCCGTGAAGAACCGGTACGCGTCGAAGTGGCTGCACCGCACGCCGCGCTCCTCGACGACCGCGGCGGTGGCCGCCGGGCTGAGCCGCAGCGGCCAGGCGTTGTGCCGCACCTCGTCCTGGGTCTGCCGGTAGACCATCGCCCACTCGTGCATGCCGAAGCAGCCGAAGTGGGCCGGGCGGCCGGCGGTCGCCGCGAGCAGCGTACGGATCCAGTCGATCGACTCGGCGCGCCGCGCGCGTACCCCGGCGGTGTCGAGGGTGAGCCCGGCGGCGGTGGCGCGGTAGTCCCGGCCGAACTCGGCCGGGTCCGCGTCGCGAAGCACCACCCCGGCCCCCGGGTGCCAGCGGCGCAGCTGCGCCGGGCGGTGCGAGTAGTAGGTGAAGAGGAAGTCCTCGACCGGATGCTTCACCCCGGAGCGCCGGCGGGCCAGGTGCGGCGCCAGCCAGGCGTCCACCCGCTCCTCGTGGGCGCGACGCCGGGCCTGCCAGTCGGCCGCGTCGAGCGCGGTGGCGGGGGCGAGGGCGGCGGTCACGGACCCCAGGGTACGACCGCCGCCCGGCCCCCGGTCACCGCACGTCCACCCGCACCCCGGCGGAGAAGACGCCGCTGCGCAGCTCCAACTGTTTCGGCGGGTCGTCGCCGTGCACGGTGAACACCAGCGGCAGCAGCACCCGGGAACCCGCCGCGACCGGCTGGGCGAAGACGTCCCGGCCCAGGTTGGCCACCCGGGTGGCGCTCTCGTCGGTGGCCACCCAGTTGCCCCCGGGCAGGTACGCGCGCTGCAACTGCCCGTGCCAGGTCTGCTCGCCGGGCGTGAGGTTGCGCACCCCGACCGTGGCCAGGCACTGCCGGCCGCCCGCCGTGGTCGCGGGCAGCGTCCCGGCGCCGCAGGCCAGCCGGTAGACGGTGAACTCGAACGCGGTCTCCCGCAGCGGGACGCCGAGCGCGCCGGTGACGCTGTTGCCCACCCAGGCCCCGCTGGTCGGCTGCTTGGTGGTGTCCATCGCGGCGACCCGCTGAGTGGCCGTCCACGCCGCCGCGCCGACCACGCCGGCCAGCACCGCCGCCGCGACCCCGACCACCAGCCAGATCGGCGGCCGCCGGCGTCGCCCGGCGGGGGCGGGCATGGCCGCGCGTGGGTAGACCGTGCCACGGTCCGCCGGGCCACCCGCCCCGCCCGCAGTCGGCGGCAGGCCGGCGGCGAGCCGGGTCGGGCCGGGCGGGGTGCCGGTGGCCGCCCGCGCCGGGCCGGGTCGCCGGCGCCGCCACGCCCACCACAGCACGCCACCGGTGACGACCAGGAGCGCGGCCAGCGCGGCCAGCAGCACCGGCGGGCGGCGCCAGGCCGGGGCCGCGGTCACCTTCGCCGCCGGGACCGTAGGCCCCGTCCACGTCGCCGTGGCGCAGTCGTACGGGCGGGTGCCGTCGGTGCCGTAGGCGCAGGTCGGCGCGGTCACCGACCGGCCCCCAGAGGCCCCGCTCAGCGCGGTGTTCAGCGTGGTGGTGCTCCGCGCCGGCAGCCGCAGCCGCCAGGTCACCTCGTTGGCGGTGGCCGACCCGATCGGGCGGTTGGCCCGGCCGCCGCCGGTCACCGCGGTCGCCCGGGACCCGGCCGGCAACTCCTGCCGGACGGTGGTCTCTACCGGCGTGGGCCCGGCGTTGTGGACCCGGATCCGGTAACCCGGGGCCGGGGTGCCGGCCGCCGCCACCGCCACGGTGACCGGTGGCTTGCTCAGCTGGATCGGCGCCGCCTTGGTGGTCGGCATCGCCGGCGGCGCCGCCGGCATCCCGGTCGGGATCGGGGTGGCCCGGGCCGGCGCACCCGGCGGAGCCGCCGGTTGCGCTGCCGGCTCCGCCGCTGCCGCCGGAGCCGCCGCTTGCGGGGGCGCGGCCGCCGCCCGGGGCGCCGCCAGAGGCAGCGCCGGCACGGCGGCGATGATGCCGAGGCAGTTCACCAGCACTGCCAGGGTCCTGTGGTGTCGTCTCGATGCAGGCATACGAACGAACCTCCGGCCCCGAAGCTATGGGCCCGGGACCGCCGGGCGGGTACGAAGCCGGCAATCCCGCCCCGGGCCGCCCGGGCCGGCGTATCGTGGCGCGCCGCCCGCCCGGCGGAGCCCGTGGCCGCGTCCGGCGTGGCCCGGCCGGTCGCCGGGGATAGATTGGCCGGGTGCGTATCGCTCGTTTCGCTCATGCCAAGGGAATGTCGTTCGGGGTCGTCGAGGGCGAGTCGGAGGCCGGGCCCCAGGGCCTGACCATCGCCGAGATCGAGGGCCACCCGTTCGGGCAGATCCAGTTCTCCGGCGCCCGCTGGGCGCTCTCCGACGTCCGGCTGCTCTCGCCGATCCTGCCGAGCAAGGTGGTCTGCGTCGGCCGCAACTACGCCGAGCACGCCGCCGAGCACGGCAGCGAGGTGCCCAAGGAGCCGTTGCTCTTCCTCAAGCCGTCCACCTCCGTGATCGGTCCCCGGGACGCCATCCGGCTGCCGATCTTCTCGAAGCAGGTCGAGCACGAGGCGGAACTGGCCGTGGTGATCGGCGCGCCGGGCGCGCGCCGGGCCGACCGGGCCGCCGCCGAGCGGGCCATCTTCGGCTACACCTGCGCCAACGACGTCACCGCGCGGGACCTTCAGCGCTCCGACGGGCAGTGGACCCGGGCCAAGGGCTTCGACTCGTTCTGCCCGATCGGGCCGTGGATCACCACCGGGCTGGACGTCGCCGACCTGGAGGTCCGCTGTGAGGTGGGCCGCAACCCGGAGGAGATGGAAGTACGCCAGCTCGGCCGGACCAAGGACATGGTCTTCGACGTGCCGGCCCTGGTGTCGTACATCTCCCACGTCATGACGTTGCTCCCCGGTGACGTGGTGCTGACCGGCACGCCGGCCGGGGTTAGTCCGCTCACCGACGGGGATACGGTCACCGTGCGGATCGAGGGGATCGGCGAACTCACCAACCCGGTGGTACCGGTCGCCTGATGCGTCCGACGCCTCGTTTCCGCAGCTCAGGGGCGGTTCGGGGGGTTGGATTTGGCCTGTCGGCACCGGGAGGGTAAAGTTCATTCCTGGCGCCGCAAGGGGCCAATGGGGTATGGGGTAATTGGCAGCCCGACTGATTCTGGTTCAGTTAGTCTAGGTTCGAGTCCTGGTACCCCAGCGCAGCCGCGGATTCGCGAGAATCCCGGACGCTGGATTCTGGCGGAGTTCCGCTCCGCCTCTCGCGAGAGAGGCGGCAGATGATCTCTGATAGAGTGCAGCTTCCCGCCCGCGAGGGCGCGGAAGCACGAAGTTCTGGCCCCGTCGTCTAGCGGCCCAGGACGCCGCCCTCTCAAGGCGGTAGCGCCGGTTCGAATCCGGTCGGGGCTACAAGCGCTGACAGCCCGTCCCACCCCGTGGGGCGGGCTGTTTTTGTCTGCTCCGTCGCTTCGTCTGCTGCCCGACCCCCTCGCCGGGGCCGGAGGTGGTGCCGCTAGACTACTGCCGCACCGCCCGGCAGGGCGGTGAAGCAGGAAAAGTGCCTGGCCCCGTCGTCTAGCGGCCCAGGACGCCGCCCTCTCAAGGCGGTAGCGCCGGTTCGAATCCGGTCGGGGCTACCAAACCGAACGGCCCGTCTCGCGAGAGCGAGACGGGCCGTTCGCCGTTCCACCCCACCCCTTGCCCGGTTGATCATGAGGTTGGCGGCGTTCCTGATCTCCGAGACCGCCGCTAACTTCATGATCAACCAGTCTGGGGGGCAGGGTTACAGGCCGGAGAGGCGTTGGCCGGCGCGGACGACGGCCATGGCGTGGCGTTCGCCCGGGCGGCGGCCCAGGCGCTCGATGGGGCCGGAGATGCTGATCGCGGCGATTACCCGGCCGGTGCGGTCGCGGATCGGGGCCGAGACGCTCGCCACACCGGCTTCCCGCTCGGCGACGCTCTGCGCCCAGCCGCGGCGGCGTACCTCGGCGAGGGTGCGGCCGGTGAACTTCGACCGGGGCAGCAGCGGCATGACCGCCTCGGGCGGCTCCCAGGCGAGCAGGATCTGCGCCGCGGAACCGGCCGTCATGGGCAGCACCGAGCCGACCGGCACGGTGTCCCGCAGGCCGCTGGCCCGCTCGGCCGCGGCCACGCAGATCCGCTCGTCGGCGCGGCGGAGGTAGAGCTGGGCGCTCTCCCCGGTGGCGTCGCGCAGCGCGGCGAGCAGCGGTTCGGCCGCGGTCAGCAGCACGTCCGGCGCGGCGTTGGCCAGCTCGCCGAGCCGGGGGCCCGGGCGCCAGCGGCCCTGGGTGTCCCGGACCAGCATCCGGTGGATCTCCAGCGCCTGTGCCAGCCGGTGCGCGGTGGCCCGGGGCAGCTTGGTGCGTTCAACGAGTTCGGCCAGGCTGGCGCCGTCGACACAGGCGGCCAGGATGACCACCGCCTTGTCGAGAACGCCGACACCGCTCATACTGTGTCCCACAAGCCGAAACTTACCTCCCAGAATTTAGGATGTCCAGATGGTGGGAGTCACTCAACCGAGGACCCTGGCCGAGAAGGTCTGGGACGCGCACGTCGTTCGCTCCGCCGCCGGCGAGCCGGACCTGCTCTTCATCGACCTGCACCTGCTCCACGAGGTCACCAGCCCGCAGGCGTTCGACGGGCTGCGCCTGGCCGGCCGGCGGGTCCGCCGCACCGACCTGACGATCGCGACCGAGGACCACAACACCCCGACCGGATACGACGACCCGGCCTTCCGTTCCCGGCGCGGCGACCTGCTCACGATCGCGGACCCCACCTCCCGCACCCAGATCGAGACGCTGCGCCGCAACTGCGCCGAGTTCGGCGTACGGCTGCACCCGCTGGGCGACGAGAACCAGGGCATCGTGCACGTCATCGGCCCGCAGCTCGGCCTCACCCAGCCGGGCATGACGATCGTCTGCGGCGACTCGCACACCGCCACCCACGGCGCGTTCGGTGCGCTCGCCTTCGGCATCGGCACCAGCGAGGTCGAGCACGTGCTGGCCACCCAGACGCTCCCGCAGGCCCGCCCGAAGACCATGGCCGTCAACGTCACCGGTGAACTCGGCCCGGGCGTCACCGCCAAGGACCTCGTGCTCGCCCTGATCGCCCAGGTCGGCACCGGCGGCGGGCGCGGTCACATCGTGGAGTACCGGGGCGAGGCGATCCGGAACCTCTCCATGGAGGGCCGGATGACGATCGCGAACATGTCCATCGAGTGGGGCGCCAAGGCCGGCATGATCGCGCCGGACGAGACCACCTTCGCGTACCTCAAGGGGCGGCCCAACGCGCCGCAGGGGGCCGACTGGGACGCGGCGGTGGAGTATTGGCGGACGCTGCCCACCGACGAGGGGGCGAGCTTCGACACCGAGGTGACCCTGGACGCGGGCCGGATCACCCCGTTCGTCACCTGGGGCACCAATCCCGGTCAGGGGGCGCCGCTGGGCG
Source organism: Micromonospora sp. NPDC004540 (assembly GCF_040610095.1). NCBI lineage: Bacteria > Bacillati > Actinomycetota > Actinomycetes > Micromonosporales > Micromonosporaceae > Micromonospora > Micromonospora sp. NPDC004540. The sequence continues at coordinate 8,146 of NZ_JBEXLR010000042.1, read as the reverse complement.
CGGCCGTGCCGGACCCGGAGGAGTTCGTCACCGAGCCGGAGCGGGTCGCCGCCCGCCGGGCCCTGGAGTACATGGACCTCACGCCCGGCACGGCACTGCGTGACCTGGCCGTGGACGTGGTCTTCGTCGGTTCCTGCACCAACGGCCGCCTGGAGGACCTGCGGGCCGCCGCCGACGTGCTGCGCGGGCACCAGGTCGCCGACGGCGTACGCATGCTGGTGGTGCCCGGCTCGGCCGCGGTCCGCGAGGCGGCCGAGGCGGAGGGGCTGGACAAGGTCTTCACCGACGCCGGCGCCGAGTGGCGCTTCGCCGGCTGCTCCATGTGCCTGGGCATGAACCCGGACACCCTGAAGCCGGGCGAGCGCTCCGCCTCGACCTCCAACCGCAACTTCGAGGGCCGCCAGGGCCGGGGCGGGCGTACCCACCTGGTGTCCCCGCCGGTCGCCGCCGCCACCGCCGTGGTCGGCCGGCTGGCCGCCCCCGCCGACCTGTAGAAGGGCAGCCGAGAGATGGACAAGTTCACCACCCACACCGGCACCGCCGTGCCGCTGCGGCGATCCAACGTGGACACCGACCAGATCATCCCCGCCGTGTACCTCAAGCGGGTGACCCGGACGGGATTCGCGGACGGTCTGTTCAACGCGTGGCGGGAGGACCCGTCATTCGTGCTCAACGATCCCGCCCATTCGGGTGCGTCGATTCTGATCGCCGGCCCCGAGTTCGGCACCGGATCCTCCCGGGAGCACGCCGTCTGGGCGCTGCGGGACTGGGGCTTCCGGGCCGTCATCGCGCCGCGCTTCGGCGACATCTTCCGCGGCAACGCGCTCAAGGAAGGTCTCCTTCCGGTCGAGCTGGAATTGAAAGCCGTGGAAGAACTGTGGGATCTCGTGGAATCCGAGCCGACCACCCCGATCACGGTCGACCTCGCCGCCCGCCAGGTCCACGCCGGCGATGCCACCTGGGCGTTCCCGCTGGACGACCACAGCCGTTGGCGGCTGATGGAGGGCTTGGATGACATTGGACTCACCCTTCGGCACGAGCCCGAGATCAGCGCCTACGAGGCGTCCCGGCCGTCGTTCCTGCCCTCGGTCGCCTGACCGCAGATAGCTTTTCGCCCCCACCGGCCCGGCCGGTGGGGGCGAATCCGTTACGACACAAGGGCTTTTTTCCACCGAATGTTTGTGTCCAGGCAGCACAGGGCATACCGTGCGCGCAGAATGGCTCGCGTCGAGTCAGTTGCACAATCGGGAGGAAGTCGTGAACAAGGCCGAGCTCATCGAGGCGCTCGCCGTTCGCCTGGGGGACCGGAAGACGGCGACGGCCGCTCTCGACGCGGTTCTCGCTGAGGTCCAGGCGGCGGTCACCAAGGGCGAGAAGGTGGCGATCACCGGATTCGGAGCGTTCGAAAAGCGCGTCCGGGGCGCCCGAACAGCGCGCAACCCACGGACCGGCGAGGCGGTGAAGGTCAAGAAGACCTCCGTCCCGACGTTCCGCGCGGGCGCGGGCTTCAAGGAGATGGTGGCCAGCGGCAAGGTGCCGAAGGCCACGGCCGCCGCCAGGAAGACCGCCGCGGCCGCCGCGAAGACCACCGGCGCGAAGGCGGCCGGGGCCAAGGCGACCGCCGCGAAGAAGACCGCGGCGGCCGGCGCCGCCAAGAAGACCACGGCGGCGAAGGCCACCAAGACCACCGCCGCGACCAAGAAGGCCGCGCCGGCGAAGAAGGCCGCGGCCAAGACGACCGCCGCCAAGAAGACCACCGCGGCCAAGAAGACCACCGCGGCGAAGAAGACGACGGCTGCCAAGAAGGCGCCGGCCGCCAAGAAGGCGCCGGCGAAGAAGGCTCCGGCCAAGAAGGCCGCCACCCGGCGTTGACCGCACGGCCTGAAGGGCGCTCACCGTTCGCGGTGAGCGCCCTTTTTCGTGGGTACGCGTTGACCCACCGTCGTGCGGGCCCGCAGAATCCTCGTGCCGAAAACCCCCGTCGGTCACGAGAAGAGGGGCGCCCGTGCGCCACCGTCACCTCCCCACCGCCGCTTTCGCACTGGGCGTCGTGGTCCTGCTCGACGTGCTGCGGGTGTGGCTGCCGTCGATCATCACCATCTTCGGCCGGGCGGCCGAGACCCCGGCCGAACTCCTCGGCGCCTTCGCCCTCGGCTGGTTCGTGCTCGCCCTCGCCGCGCCCGTCCTGGCCCGCCGGCTCGGCCCGCGCCCGGTGGGCCTGGTCGCGGCCGGGGCGCTGGCCGCCACCCGGCTCGCCCTGACCGCCGCGCCCGGTGGTCGGATCCAGCTCTGGCTGGCCTGCACCGGCCTGCTCGCCGGCCTGATCTGGCTCGCCGCCACCGCCGCGACGCTCGTCCGGCCGGTGCCGGGACTGGCGTTCGGCCTGGCCGGGGCCGCCGTCGGGCATGCCCTGTCCGGCACCGAGGACGCGGTCTGGCGGGGCGGCGTGCTCGGATGGACGGTGAGCGTCCTGCTGGTCGGCGCCTTCCTCGTCGCGCAGTCGGCCTCGTGGCCGCCGGCCGTGCTCCGCCGCGCGGAAAGGCCGGCGGCCGCCCCGTCAGCCGATTCCACCCAGTTCCCCGGTCCTGCCTCGGCCGGTCGTGCCGGAGCGGCGTCGTGGCCGGGCGGGGGAACCGGACGGCTGACCTGGTTGCTGGTGGGCCCGGTGCTGCTGCTGGCCGGTCAGCTGGCGCTCGCACCGGCGGTGTGGGACGCGGCCGCCTCGTACTGGCCCGGCTCGGCGGCCCTGGCCGGCCTGGCGTTGCCCCCGGCCCACCTCGCGGCGGTGCCCGAGTTGGCGATCGGCCTGTTCCTGGTGGCGGTGCTCGTCCGGCCGCCTCGACTGGTGGCCCGGCTGCTCTGGCCGGCGGCGCTGGTGGCCGGCGCGGGGCTGTTCGCGTCCGACCGGGCCGGCTGGCTGGCGGCGGCGGTCCTGCTCACCGCCGCCGGCCTCGGCGGTTGCCTCGCCCTCGTCGACACCATCGCCGAGCGCGGGGACGCGCTGGCCCGTCGCCGCTCCGGCCGGGCGCTCGTCCGCGCGACGACCGGCCCGGGCAACGGCCGCGACGCGGCCGCGACGCCCGGCTCCGCCGCAACCTCCCCGGACCGCGCCACGGCCTCGGACCTCACCACGGCCCCGGAATCCGCCACGACGCCCGACTCCGCCGCCGGCGCGGGTGCTGGCTTGGCGACCGGGCCGGGCGCGGGTGCGGGCTTCGGCGAGCCGGCCGAGCCGGACGCGGGCGGCAGGGACGGCAGCGGGCGGCGCGGGTTCGCCGTCGTCGGCGGGATGCTGGGCTTCGCGGTCGGCGCGGTGGCCTACTACGCCGCCTACGACCTCGGCTACCCGAACGGCTGGGTGCCCGTGCTGGCGGCGCTCGCCGTCGCCGCCGTGGCCGTGGTCGCTCCGCCGGGCGCCGCCCGCCTGTTCCGCCCGCCGGTGCCGGCGTGGACGGTCCTCGGGGCGATGCTGCTGACCGCCGTCGGCGGCGGGATCCACCGGCCGGCCCCGGCGCCGCACCCGCCCGCGACGCCGGCCGCGGCGGTACGGGTGGTGGCGTACAACATCCGGATGGGGTTCGGGCTGGACGGACGGCTCGACCTCGACGCGTTGACCCGGGCGGTCGACGGCAGCCGACCGGACGTGGTGCTGCTCAGCGAGGTGGACCGGGGCTGGCTGCTCAACGGCGGCCACGACACCCTCGCCCTGCTCGCCGGGCGGCTGCGGATGCCGTACGTCTTCGCCCCCGCAGCCGATCCGGTGTGGGGCGACGCGGTGCTGAGCCGCTTCCCGGTGCGGGCCGGCGAAACCCGACCGCTGGCCGCGCACGGCGCGCCGACCGGGGCGCAGGCGCTCGGCGTCACGCTCGACCTCGGCGGCCGGGACCTCGCCGTGGTCGCCACCCACCTGCAACCGCCGCCGGGCGAGGGCCCGGTGGCCCAGGCCCGCGAGGTCGCCGCCGTCGCCACCCGGTACGCGGCCGGCCGCCCGCTGGTGCTCGGCGGCGATCTGAACACCGAGCCCGGCGATCCGGCGTTCACCGAGTTCACCCGGGCCGGGCTGGTCGACGGGCTGGCCGCGGCCCGCCCGTTGGCCACCAGCCCGGCCGACGACCCGCGCACCCAGATCGACCACGTCCTCGTCTCGCCGGGCCTCACCCCGTCCGGGGTGACCGCCCCGCGCAGCACCGCCAGCGACCACCTGCCGGTCGCGGTGACCCTCGCCCTGCCCTGAGCCGCCGGGACTGGGCGGGCTCAGAGCCGGTCGGCTGAGAGGAGACGGTCGCCGGTGAAGGCGAGCAGCCAGCCGCCGCCCTTCGGGGTGGTGAAGTCGTCGGCGAGGCCGGTCAGCCGTTCCAGCGCGCCCGGGATCACCTTGCCCTGGCTGCACACCGCGACCGTCTCCCCGGCACCGGCCAGCGCGACGAGCCGGGCCGCGGCGGCCAGCGCGCACTCGTCCGGTTGCTGGCCGGGCCGCGGCTCGTCGAGGTCGCCGACCACCTCGATGGGCAGGTCGAGCAGGGCGGCCGCCGGGTCGAGGGTCTGCACGCAACGCCGGGCCGAGGCGGAGACCAGGCGCGCCGGGCGGACCAGCGCCACCAGGGCGGCGAGCGCCTGCGCCTGGGCCCAGCCCTCGGCGTCCAGCGGCCGGCCGTTGTCCGGGCCGGTCCAGGTGCCCCGCTTGCCGGCGTGCGCGTGCCGGACCAGCAGCAGGGTGGCGGTGACCGGCGGCAGCGCCGCGAACGCGGCGATCACCTCGGCGTCGTGCGGGTAGCTGACCTGTCGTGCCGCCCGGTCGGCGGGGAACCAGGCGACCTCGTCCACCTCGGTGTCCGGCTGGAAGCCGCCCTCCGCGGCGGCCCGCATCGACCAGTAGTCGACCGCCTTCGACCGGCCCTCGCTGCGGTAGCGGGCGGTGGGCAGGCGTACCTGCGGCACGGCCCGGACGTCGGTCTCCTCGGCGACCTCGCGGACGGCGGCCCGCAGCGGGTGCTCGCCGGCGTCGAGTTGGCCCTTGGGCAGCGACCAGTCGCCGTACCGGGGACGGTGCACCAGGCAGACCTCGACGCCGCCGGCGGCCGGACGCCAGACGACCCCGCCCGCGGCCCGGATCCGCACCGGCTCGTCGTCCGTCATCCGCTCACCGTATGCCCGCCCCGAGCGCGCCGTGGTCCGCTCAGCCCGCCCTCCCGCCGACCCGCTGCAGGAGCAGGTCCTGGAGATGGGTCAGCGGCGTGTCGTCGGTGCCGGTACGCCGGTGCCAGCCGCCGTCGGCGGCCAGCTCGAAGGCGTCCACCTCGGGGCTGAACGCGGCGGTCAGTACGTGGTCCAGCTCGGCCCGGGCCACCGGGTCGCTCACCTGCACCAGCGCCTCCACCCGGCGGTCCAGGTTGCGGTGCATCAGGTCGGCCGAGCCCATCCAGAACTCCGCGTCGCCGTTGTTGCCGAACCGGAAGATCCGCGAGTGCTCCAGGAACCGGCCGACGATCGAGCGGACCCGGATGTTCTCCGACAGCCCGGGCACCCCCGGCCGCAGCGTGCACATGCCCCGGATCAGCAGATCCACGTGCACCCCGGCCCGGGACGCCCGGTAGAGCGCGTCGGTGATCTCCTCGTCGACCAGCGCGTTCACCTTGAACTGCACCAGGCCCGGCATGCCCAGCCGGACGTGCTCGATCTCCCGCTCGATCCGCTCGACCAGGCCGCTGCGGATGCCCTGCGGGGCCACCAGCAACCGCCGGTACGCGGTCTGCCGGCTGTAGCCGGTGAGCACGTTGAACAGGTCGGTGAGGTCGGCGCCGATCTCCGGATCGGCGGTGAGCATGCCGAAGTCCTCGTAGAGCCGGGCGGTCTTCGGGTGGTAGTTGCCGGTGCCGATGTGGCAGTAGCGGCGGATCTGGTTGCCCTCCTGGCGTACGACCAGCGCGGTCTTGCAGTGCGTCTTCAGGCCGACCAGGCCGTAGACCACGTGGCAGCCGGCCCGCTCCAGGGTGCGCGCCCAGCCGATGTTGGCCACCTCGTCGAAACGCGCCTTGAGCTCGACCAGCACCACCACCTGCTTGCCGGCGGCGGCCGCGTCGACCAGCGCGTCGACGATGGGGGAGTCGCCGCTGGTGCGGTAGAGGGTCTGCTTGATGGCCAGCACGTTCGGGTCGGCCGCGGCCTGCTCGATGAAGCGCTGCACGCTGGTCGCGAACGAGTGGTACGGGTGGTGCACCAGCACGTCCCCGTCCCGCAGGGTGGCGAAGACGCTGCGCGGCACCTCGCCCTCGGCGAGCCGGGGGTGGGTGGCCGGCACGAACGGCGGGTCCTTGAGGTCCGGGCGGTCGGCCTCGCCGTAGACCTGCCAGAGCGCGGAGAGGTCGAGCAGGCCGCGGACCCGGAGCACGTCGTGGCCGTCCATGTCCAGCTCGCGGACGAGCAGCTCCAGCATGTGGTCGGAGATGGAGGCGGCCACCTCCAGCCGCACCGGCGGGCCGAACCGGCGTCGGGCCAGCTCCCGTTCCAGCGCCTGGAGCAGGTCCTCGTCGCGGTCCTCGTCCACCTCCACCTCGGCGTTGCGGGTGACCCGGAACAGGTGGCACTCGACCACCTGCATGCCGGAGAAGAGCTGGCCGAGGTGCACCGAGATGAGGTCCTCCACCGGCAGGAAGCGCACCCCCGGCTGGTCGCGGGCCACCCGGACGAACCGGGGCACGTTGTTCGGCACCTTCACCCGGGCGAACAGCTCCGAGCCGCCGTCCGGGTCGCGCACCGAGACGGCCAGGTTCAGCGACCGGCCGGAGATGTAGGGGAACGGGTGCGCCGGGTCGACCGCGAGCGGGGTGAGCACCGGGAAGATGTGCTCCCGGAACCAGGTGCGCAGTCGCTCCCGCTCGGCGTCGTCGAGGTCGCTCCAGCGCAGGATCCGGATGTCCGCCTCGGCGAGCTTCGGCAGCACGTCGTCGACGAAGCAGGCGGCGTGCCGGGAGACCAGGTCGGCGGTCTTCTCCGTGATCCGCTCCAGCTGGGTGCGCAGCGGCAGCCGGTCGCCGCCGCGGACCGGCAGGCCGGCGGAGAGCCGGCGCTTCAGTCCGGCCACCCGCACCATGTAGAACTCGTCCAGGTTGCTGGCGAAGATGGCCAGGAACTTGGCCCGTTCCAGCAGCGGCGTTCGGGGGTCCTCGGCCAGCGCCAGCACCCGGGCGTTGAAGTCGAGCCAGGAGAGTTCCCGGTTGAAGAACCGGTCCTCGGGCAACGGGAGGGCCGCCGGCGCCGCGGCCTCCGGGCCCGGCCCCTCGACGGGGTCGAGGGACTCCTCCAGCCCGGCGGAGGCCGCCGCCGCGGGCTCGGGGCTGACGCTCTCCTCGGGCGGGCGGACGCGGCGGAACCGGCCGTCGGCGCCGCGGGTCGACGCGCCGTTGCGGGGCGCGCCGGGGTCGATGAGGTGCCGGGGACGGTCGGGGTGCTCGCGAGGGGTGCTCACCACCTCATGATTCCCCGAGAACGGTGAACGGAAAATGAACTCGGGGCAGGTTGGTCACGCCATCGTCGGCAATGTCACCCGGACGACCTCGCCGGCGGCGTCCCGCTCGATCCGGACCCGCTGCCCGAGCCGGAGCAGCCGCAGCCCGGAGGCGTCGAAGGCACGGGCCGGGAAGGCCAGCTCGGTGCCGTCGTCGAGGAGCAGCATCCCGCTGCGGGTCGACGCGTCGTAGGTGGCCACCGTGCCCTGCATGCCAGCACCGTACCCGACGTCGCGGCCGGCCCGGGCCAGCAGCGCGGCGGTACGCGGGCCGGCGCCGAGCCGGGCGGCAGCGGTCAGGTCGGCCGGGGTGTCCACGTCCCGACGCAGGGTGGGCCAGCCGCCGGCCAGCGGCAGCGCCCCGCTCGCCGCGTGCGCCGCCGCCGAGCCGGGGCCGAAGCGGGGCGCCAGGGGCAGCCCGGGCGGCGCGGCGAGCAGCACGGTGCCGCTGCCCGGGGCGTCGGCCACGAACCCGCGTACCCCGTCGGTCGGCGCGGCCCGCAGCGCCGCGGCCAGCTCGGCCGGGCGCAGCGCCGGCAGGTCGGCGCCGGCCGGCGGCAGGCTGCTGGTAGCGGACGATCAGTGGCAACGCGCCCTGCGCGGCGTCGCCGTACCCGTCCGCGACCAGCTCCTGCACGTCGA
>NZ_JBEXLR010000041.1:0-50681 GCF_040610095.1 Micromonospora sp. NPDC004540 | reverse complement strand
CCCGCCCGACGGCGGCGGCCGGCCCGTCGCCGCCCTTCGCGGCGAGCCGCTGCGCGAGCAGCAGGCCGACCGGTCCGGCCAGGCCGAGGGCGAGCAGGCCGGCGCCGGGCAGCGCGGCGTCCGCCCGCAGGTAGGCCTCGAAGCGGTGCACCGGCCGCCCGTCCCGGCTGTCGGCGCGCACGGTGCAGCGGACCTCCCGCACCGGCGCGGGGAAGTCGCCGCCGGCCAGCAGCTCCACCGGCCCGCCCTGGGCTGCGGCCAGCAGCGCCGTGGCGTCGGTGACGGTCACCCGGGCGCCGAGCAGCGTCACCGTCTCCACGTCCGGCCGGACCTCGTACCCGGTCATGCGACCACATCCCTCGCTGCGGCGGTCTCCGCTGCCGAGTCTGACACCGGGGCACCGCGGCGGCCACCGGCGCGGGTCAGGCCGCCTCGGCGAGCAGGCCGTCGACCAGGTCCCGGGGCAGCCCGTGGGTGTCGTGCAGCCAGTGGTAGTCGCGCTCGGTCAGCGGCCCGCGCGCGCGTACCCGGTCGACCAGCGGCCGGCCCCGGTCCAGCAGGCCGCGGAACCGCCGCTCCTCGTCCAGCAGCTGCTCGCGCAGCGGACCGACCTCCGCCTCCTGCCGGAACCGGCGCAGCGTGTCGCGGTACGCGTCGAGCGGCAGGTCGGTCAGGCCGCGCGCCGGGTCGTCGCGCCACAGCACGGTGAGCGCCCGCCGGACCAGCCGGCGCAGCACGTAGCCGCGGCCGGTGTTGCCGGGGCGTACCCCGTCGCCGAGCACGACCACCGCGGAGCGCAGGTGGTCGGCGACCACCCGCAGGTCCTCGCCGCGCAGGTCCCACCGGTCGCGGACCGCGCCCACCCACGGGGTCAGGCCCGCGCCCTCGAAGACCGACCGGCCGCCGCGCAGCACCATCTCCAGGCGTTCCAGGCCCATCCCGGTGTCGATGCTGGACATCGGCAGCGGCGTCAGCCGGCCGTCGGGATGCCGGTGGTGGCGCATCTGGACGTGGTTCCAGACCTCCATCCAGCGCTCGTCGGTGCCCGGGGTGCCGACCGGCGGGCCGTCCCCGGTCCACACGAAGATCTCCGAGTCCGGCCCGCACGGGCCGGTCGGGCCGTTGGACCACCAGTTCTCCGCGCCGTTCGGCTCGACCGGCACGCCCAGCCCGGTCCAGGTGGCGAACGCGGTCTCGTCCGGACCGACCTGGTCGTCGCCGCCGAAGACGGTGGCGTGCAGCCGCCCCGGGTCGATGCCGAAGCCCTCGGTGAGCAGCTCGTAGCCCCAGCGCAGGCTGGTCGCGATGTCGTAGTCGCCGAGCGACCAGGAGCCGAGCATGTCGAAGACGGTCAGGTGGATCCGGTCACCGACCTCGTCCAGGTCGGTGGTGCGCAGGCAGCGCTGCACGTTGACCAGCCGCCGGCCGCCGGGGTGCGGGCTCCCCAGCAGGTACGGGGTGAGCGGGTGCATGCCGGAGGTGGTGAAGAGCACCGGATCACCGGGTGACGGGATCAGCGAACTCTCCGGCGCGTCCCGGTGGCCGCGGCGGTGGTAGTGGTCGACGAAGGTGCGGACGATCTGCTCGGGTGTCATGGCACGGGCCTTCCGGATGGGGACGACCGGACGGTCCGCCGCGCGGGCGGTGGCGTGACACGACGACGCCGGCGGACCGTTTCCGGTCGCCGGCGGTGAAAGGGCAGGTCAGGCGGCGGCAACCGGCGAGCGGGAAGCTCGCGCGGCCGCGGCGGTGGTGCTGCGCCTGAATTCCATGCGTATGACGGTAGCCGATCGGCGGGGTCACCGGCCACCGGATTACCCGGCTGTCACGCGGCCGGCGGGTCCGGTCAGCTCGATGAATCGACGTATTGACATGTGAAGGCAACCCGTCGGTAACATTCCGGCACCTCGGACGGCCCGGGCCACCCCCGTACCCGGGCCCGATCCCCCACCGAGGCGCCGAACAGGCACGTGGACGGCTCGTCACCTCCGGAAGGAACCGCCCCCGTGAAATCGCTCATGACCCGTGCCCTGCTGGCCCTCGCCGTCGCCGCGGCGACGCTGGTCGGGCTCCCCTCCCCGGCCCACGCGGCCACCTGGACGCCGTCGAGCAACCCGATCCTCTTCGTGCACGGCTGGAACAGCAGCGCGTCGACCTGGAACACGATGCTCGGCCGGTTCCGGGCCGACGGCTGGCCGTCGAGCCACCTGCGGGCCTTCTCGTACAACACCAGCCAGTCCAATGCCCTGACTGCTCAGGTGGTGGCCCAGGAGGTCGACAACCTGCTCGCCGCGACCGGGGCGACGAAGGTCGACATCGTCACCCACTCGATGGGGGCGCTCTCCTCGCGCTTCTATCTCAAGAACCTGGCCAGCAGCGGCAAGGTGGACCGCTGGGTCTCCCTCGGCGGCCCGAACCACGGCACCAGCTCGGCAAACACCTGCTCCAGCACCGCCTGCCTGGAGATGCGGGTCGGCTCGACCTTCCTCGCCGATCTCAACACCGGCGACGAGACGCCGGGCGCCTTCGGCTACGGCACCTGGCGCTCCCCGTGCGACGGCGTGATCAACCCGGTGGACAGCACCGTCCTGGCCGGCGCGACCAACACCCGCACCGCCTGCGTCTTCCACACCAGCCTGCAGAACGACGCCACCATCTACGGCCAGGTACGCGACTTCGTCAACTCGTGAGATCGAGCCCGCCGGCCCGGCATCGGGCCGGCGGTGCCACGGGTCAGGCCGTGCCGGAGGAGACGAGCGGGGCCGGGGCCACCGGCTGCCGGCGGTCGGAGCGCCGGTTCGGCAGCGAGAGCCGGATCACCTTCCACCAGGCGGAGGCGACCTGCTTGGGCAGCGGGCCGGTGGTGTACTTCAGCCCGTACCGGTCGAACAGCGCCCGGACCTGCGGGGCGATCTCCTGGTAGCGGTTGCTCGGCAGGTCGGGGAAGAGGTGGTGCTCGATCTGGTACGACAGGTTGCCGGTCATGATGTGCAGCAGCCGGCTGCCGCTGATGTTGGCCGAGCCGAGCATCTGCCGCAGGTACCACTCGCCGCGGGTCTCGCCCTCGATGGAGGTCTTCTCGAAGGTCTCCACGCCGTTCGGGAAGTGCCCGCACATGATCACCGAGTGGCTCCACAGGTTGCGGATCAGGTTCGCGGTGAACGTGGCGGCGAGCGTGGACAGGAACGACGGGCCGGACAGCAGCGGGTGCAGCACGTAGTCCTTCAGCACCTGGCGGCGGATCTTGCGGCCGACCGCCTTCGCCCGGGCCCGGAACGCCGGGTCCTTGTGCCGGCCGTTCTTCAGGTTGTCCCCCAGCTCCAGGTCGTACGCGGCGATGCCGTACTCGAAGAAGCAGGCGTTGACGAGGTTGTAGAACGGCTGCCCCAGGTGCATCGGGTGCCAGGGCTGGTCCTCGTCGACCCGCATGATGCCGTAGCCGAGGTCGTTGTCCTTGCCGAGCACGTTGGTGTAGCGGTGGTGCAGCTCGTTGTGGGAGTGCTTCCACTGGTCGGGCGGGGAGACGTGGTCCCAGTCCCAGGTGGTGGAGTGGATCTTCGGGTCGCGCATCCAGTCCCACTGCCCGTGCAGGACGTTGTGCCCGATCTCCATGTTGTCGAGGATCTTGGCGACCGCGAGGCCGGCCGTGCCGACGATCCAGGCCGGCGGGAACAGCGAGAAGAGCAGCACCGCGCGACTGCTGATCTCCAGGGTCCGTTGGGTCTTGATCACCTTGCGGATGTAGCGGGCGTCCCGCTCACCCCGGTCGGCGATCACCCGGTCCCGGATCGCGTCCAGCTCCTTGCCGATGATCTCGATGTCCTCGGCGCTGAGGTGGGCGATCTGGTTGTCCGCCTTCTTCTGGATCACGGTCACGTCGGAGGGCCTCCTGTCAGAGTTCGATGTCGCAGGTACCGGCGGCCGCCGACACGCAGGTCTGGACGAGCACGCCGTCCCCGGGGACGGCGGTGGTGACGTCGCCGTTGCGCAGGTCGCGCACCGCGCCCTCGCGCAGCGGGACGACGCAGCCGAAGCAGATGCCCATCCGGCAGCCGGACGGCATCAGCACCCCGGCCTGCTCGCCGGCGTCGAGGATCGGGGTGGCCCCGTCGGCCTCGACGGTCACACCGGCCCCGGTGAACGTCACGGTGCCGCCCTCCCCCGGCGAGATCACGGTGGGCCGGAACCGCTCGGTGTGCAGCCGGTCGGCGAGCCCGTGCGACTCCCAGTACCCCTCAACGGCGTCGAGCATGCCGATCGGCCCGCAGGCCCAGGTCTGCCGGTCGAGATGGTCGGGCACCAGGCCGGCCAGCTCGTCGACGCCCAGCAGGCCGTCGGTGTCGGTGTGCCGCTCGACCAGCCGCAGCGCGCCGGCTTCGGCGAGCGCCCGCAGCTCCGCGCCGAAGATGACGTCGTCGCGGGCCGGCGCCGAGTGCACCACCACCACGTCGGCCCGGTCGGGCAGGCCCGCGCGGAGCATCCCCATGACCGGGGTGATGCCGCTGCCGGCGGTGAGGAAGAGGACCCGTCCGGGGGTCGCCTCGGGCACCACGAAGTCGCCCTGTGCCTGGTCGAGCTGGACGATCGTGCCGGGCCGGACCCGGCGGACCAGGTGGTTGCTGACCTTGCCGTCCGGGATGGCCTTCACGGTGACGGTGATCCGGCCGTCCGCGGCGCCCGGCACCGAGGTGACCGAGTACGCCCGCCACTGGCGCACCCCGTCGACGTCCACGCCGAGGCGCACGTACTGTCCCGGCAGGTGCCCCTGCCAGCCGCGGCCCGGCTGGATGACCACGGTCGCGGCGTCCCGGGTCTCCGGGCGGACGGCGAGGATCCGGCCGCGCAGCGGGGCGCCGGCGCGCAGCGGCGCCACGAGGTCGAGGTAGTCGCCGGGCAGCAGCGGGGTGGTGACCGCGCCGGCCAGCCGCAGCAGTCTGTCCCGGAAGGTCACCTTCTGGGAGCGGCGGGGGGCAGTTGTGGTCATATCACCAGGGTGACTGCGTGATCGCATAACATCTTGACCGGCAAAGGTGAAACAGCCGTAGGTTTTTGTTCGGGGAGAACAAGATGTCGGACGAGTCCGGGAACAACTATCGCGCCGCCCATCTCGAACTCGACGAGCGCGTGTCGGCCCGGCTGCGCGACCGGCTGCCCGTGGTGGCCGAGCGGACGGTCAGCGCGATCACCGCCGAGGTCCCCGACTACTCCGGCGCCCTCACCGGGACCATGCGGCAGAAGATCGAGAACGCCGTACGCATCGCGCTCGGCACGTTCCTCCAGCTCATCGAGGGGGCGCAGCTGACCGACCCGAGCACGCCGCTGGCCCCGGCCCTGGAGGCCGCGTACGCGCTGGGCAGCGGCGAGGCCCGCTCCGGGCGGAGCATGGACGCGCTGCTGGCCGCGTACCGGGTGGGGGCGCGGGTGGCCTGGCGGGAGGTCTCGGCCACCACGGTGCGCAGCGGGCTGGCCGCCGAGACCGTGGCCGAGTTCGCCGAGCTGATGTTCGCGTACATCGACGAGCTCTCCGCGGCCAGCGTGGCCGGGCACGCCGACGAGCTGGCCAGCGTCGGCCGGGCCCGCCGCCGCAACACGGAACGCCTCACCCGGCAACTGCTCGCCGGGGAGCCCGAGGAGACCCTGCGGCGCAGCGCCGAACGGGCCGACTGGCCGCTGCCGCAGACGCTCACCGTCGTCCTCCTGCCCCGCCGCAACCTACGCGCGGTGCTCGCCCTACTCGGCCCGCACACCCTGGAGAGCGGCGAGGACCTGCCCGGCATGGACCCCGCCGAGGAACTGGCGGTCCTGCTGGTGCCGGACACCCACGGCGCCCGGCGGCGCCAGCTCACCCGGCTGCTGCACGGGCACCGGGCGGTGCTCGGGCCGGCCCGGCCGTGGCACCGGGTCGCCGCCTCCTACCAGCGGGCCACCCGGGCGCTCGCCCTCGGGCTCGGCGAACCCGACGCCGGGCCGGTCGACACCGAACACCACCTGGCCGAGCTGCTGCTCAGCATGGACCCGGAGGCGCTGGCCGACCTGCGCGCCCAGGCCCTCGCACCGCTCGCCGAGCTGCCGCCGGCCACCGCGCACCGGCTCGCCGAGACGCTGCGCTCCTGGCTGCTGCACCAGGGCCGCCGCGACGACGTGGCGGCCGATCTGTTCGTCCACCCGCAGACCGTCCGCTACCGGATGGGCAAGCTCCGCGAGCTGTACGGCGACCGGCTCCACGAACCGGCCACGGTCCTCGCCCTCACCATCGCCCTGGCCGTCCCACCCACCCCGCCGGAGGCGGAGTCACCAGCTGGGTGAGGTCGGCGGCGAACCGGACCAGCTCCTCCCCCGCCTCCAGCTCGAACACCGACCGCGCCGACCACCCGGTCCCGTCGCCGTCGTGGCCGGTCCGGCGTAACGTGCCGTGGGTCGCGTATCGACCGGCTGCTGGTGATCGGGTCCCGCAGGCCCGTGCCATGTCCGCAAGGGAGCCAGATCATGCGGTTGCCGCCGTCCGCCACCGGGTTCGGTGCGGGGCTTCCCGGCGCCGATCTGCCTGCGTTCCTCGCGGTCTGCCACCACGCCGCCCGCCGTGTCGGCGGCACCGTCACCCGGGCCACGCCGGCGGGCGTGACGCCGAGCTTCCACACCGTCCTCATCGACCACCCGGGCGGGCCGATCACCGCGCTGGGACACGCGACGGTCCCGATGGTGGCCTTCGCCCAGCCGCTCCCCGCCGGTGACACGAAACTGGCCTTCCTCGACCATCCCGACCTCGCGGTCGCCGTCGGCGAGGTGTCCGACCTACGGGTGCTCACCGTCGAGGCGCTGCGCACGCCGCTCTCCGCCGTCGACCTGGCGGCGCTGCGGGCCGAGGAGCACCGGCAGATCCGCTACTGGCGGCCGGAGACCGTGGGCGAACTGCTGTTCAACTTCTGGGACTGACCGGCGCGGCTGCCCGGCACGCCGTCGCGAAGCCCCGACCGGTCAGTGGCACCGAACTCCCCCATCCGGCCGCTGCGACCGTGCACGTGCCACCGTGCCACCTGCGCGCCGCGGGGCGGCACAGGTTGACCGGCAGGAGACGTGCCCACCCTCAGCCGCGGACGTAGACGAGGTCCATGGTGTCGGTGCGCCCGGACCAGCGGAGATCGAGGTGCCAGCAGCCGGCCTGCGGCAGGTCGATGATGGAAGGGCCGGGGCCACCGGCGACCTCCCGGGTCGCCCGGGTCGTGGTGCCGTCCAGGGTCGCGGTGATGACGAGGGTGGCCGGCGCGCTGGGATCGGGCGACGGCGTGGCCGCCGGCCGGGCAACCCACAGGATCTTGTTGTTGGGCCCCTCCGTCCGGCCGACCGTCAGCGGCTGGCCGAACAGCACGCCGACGATCTCGCCCTTCGCGCCGAACACATGCGGGACCCGGGCGTCCCCGCTGAACCCGGCGTCCGCCCAGTCGGGCAGCCGGCCCGTCTCGACCCGGGCCGCACAGCCGATCGGCGCGCCCGCCGGCGTGGCCGGCGTGGCCGAGCGGCCAGCGGTGGTGCAGCCCGCCAGCAGGACCACCGACCCCAGCAGGACCCTGCCCCATGAACTCATCTCGCACCTCCGGACCGATGTCGGTGCCGGTCGGCGGCACCCCTGTCCTGACGACACCGGCCGCGCAGCGCAGGTTCCTCGCCTGGCGGTGGACCGCTGTCGCGTGGCGCGGCGCGCGCCTAGTCCAGGGACGAGGCGATCCTGATCGCCTCGTCGCGGGTGAGATCGCCCTCCAGCCGATAGCTGACACCGGCGTCCTCCCAGATCAGCGTGGCAGCGGCCAGTCGCGCGGTCTCCACCCGTACCCTGCCGGTGCGGTCGACGTAGGCCAGCTCGTGCGGGCCGCCGATCCAGACGGCGAAGCCGCCGTCGACCTGGACCCATTCCATGCCCGGCCCGCCGATCTGCTTGTGGAAGACCGGGTCGAGGCCACCGTCGAAGGCGTCGAGGCGCAACGCACCACCCCGGTAGAGCAGGGTCACCACCCGGTACGTGCCGGTGCCGTCCGGGTCGGCGACCAGGACCTGCTGCGGGGCACCCAGCTCGGCCGGTACGCGGATCGGGAAGCGCAGGTGCCGCTGCGCCTCGTCGCGGGAGGCGGGCGTCTGCGCCGGCAACGGCGACGGCATGCCGGTGGGTCCCATCGGCGTCGGGGTGGTGTCGATGACGATCCCCGAGAAGCGCAGCAGTCCCGACACGGCGTCCGCGATGGCGGCCCGCCCCGGCGGCAGGAGGGCGACGAGCAGGGCGGCCAACGCCGCGGCGAGCCAGTAGCGCCAGCGGCGTCGCGGGCGTGCCGGCGTGGCCAGCCGGGCGCGTACCCGGGCCGTCACGTCGGGGACCTCCGGTGTCTCCAGCCACACGGCGAGGTCCCGCAGCTCGCGCTCGAGGTCATCCACGGTGCACCGCCTCGCGGTCGAGCAGGCTGCGCAGCTTGGCCAGGGCCCGGTACGTCCGTGACTTCACCGTGCCCCGGGGCCAGCCGAGCGTCGTCACGGTCTCCTCCTCGGTCAGGTCGAGAAGGAACCGGCACACGATCACCTCACGGTCCTTCACCGGCAGCTGACGCAGCGCCGCCACCAGCGCGGCCCGGCGCTCCGCGGCGAGGACCCCGCCGACCGCGGCGTCCTCGCCCACCTCCGACCCGTCCTGCGCCGCCGCGGCCCGCAGGGCGAGCCCGTCCCGCCGGCTGCGGGACCGGTGCAGGTTGCGGGTCTCGTTGGCGACGATCGCGAGCAGCCACGACCGGAAGGACGACTCGCCGCGGTAGCGGGACAGGTTGCGGAACCCCTTCACGAACGCCTCCTGGATGACGTCCTCCGCGTCCGAGCCGGCACCGAGCAGCACCGCCGTCCGGAACGCGGACGCGGTGTGCCGGGCGACCAGGAGTTCGTACCCCTCCAGGTCACCGGCGCGAGCACGGGTGACTAGCTCGTCGTCGTCCAGTGGAGACCTCCGCTTCGATCACCCTCATTGACACCGGCCGCACCGTCCGGGTTCCACCTCCGCGGCACGGAACTTCGGCGGCTTCGAGGGTGTCACCCGGGTATGACCGTCACCATCTCGCGTCGCAGCATGCTGACCCTGCTCGCCGGTGCCGGCGCCGCCGCGCTGGCCGGCTGCGAGCCGGCCCGGGGCCGGGCGTCGGCTCCGGCCGTCGCCGTTCCCGATCCGTTGCTCGTCCAGGTCGACGAAGGTCTGGGCCTCCTGCGCGGGTCCGACCGGCGGACGATCCCCCGCGCCGTGGCCACCGCGGACGGGACGTGGGTGTTCGCGACCGCCCCCGAGGGCCCCGACACCGCCTGCTGGCGGATCGACACCGCGACCGGCCACACCTCCACGAGAACGGTGCTGCCCGGGCGGTGGGTACCCCAGGCGGTCTCGGCGGACGGTACGGGGGTGGCGCTCACCACGACCGGGGTGACCGTGAACGGCGGTCGCCCGACGGGGCGGGAGGTGACGCCGGTGCTGGTCGCCGACGCCGGTGGGGTGCGCCACCGCCTGAACCTGCGAGGCAACGTCGTTCCGGAGGCGTTCACCGCGGACCGCACCGGGCTGTTCGTCCTCGAATGGCTCCCGGCGACCGCGCCGGATCGCTACCGGGTCCGGGTCGTCGACCTCGCCACCGGCACGCCCGGCCCGCTGTCCACTCGCAACAAGACGGCGGTCCCACCCGGCGCCGAGGAGGAGATGCGCGGCGACGGGCGCCAGGCGGTGCTCGCCCCCGACCGCACCGTCCTCTACACGCTCTACACCCACCAGCCCGGCCACCAGCACACCCGCGACCTGGTCAGCGGCCGACCCGGCAACGCGCACGCGTTCGTCCACACCCTCAACCTGCGGGAGCGCTGGGCATACTGCGTCGACCTGCCACACCCGTTCGGCGAGGCGGCCGCAGCCGGTCACGCCATGGCGATCAGCCCCGACGGACGTCGGCTCCTCGTCGCCGACGTCTCGTCGGGCACCGTCGCCGACATCTCCACCGAGGAACTGGCGGTGGGCCGGACGGTCCCGCAGGCCCGCGGCACGGGCGCCGCACACGCCGCCGCCACGGCCGACCGCCTCTTCCTCGCCGCCGGTACGACGGTCCGGGCGCTCGATCTCGCCCGCCTGACCGGCACGGTGGACTGGCAGGTACGCGAACCGGTCTCCGGCCTCGTGCCCAGCCGCGACGGCAGCCGCCTCTACGTCGGCCAGCGGGACGCGGTGAGCTGGCACGATGCCGCAACCGGCCGGAGACTCGGCAGCATCCCGGTCCCCGGTCTCGTCGGCGTACGCGGCCTGGCCGGATCCGTCTGAACGCGCCCCGCGCCGGCGTCCCGAGCCACCGACGACCCGCCGACCGCCGAGCGCGCCGGCCACAGCCAGGCCCCCCGCCGCCCCGAAGCGCGGCCGGTGTCCGTGAGGGAAGCGAATTGGCGGACGACCAGCTGTCAGGTGGGCCGAAACGATCTTGAGGTCGACATCGCGGTGCTGCTCATGCTTCCCTCCCGTGACGGATGTGACCGTTTCGCCAACCGTGCAGCACAGCGGCCAACTGGGCCAGGGCGACATGGGCTGCGTCGAACAGGGCCAGCTTCCGCGGAAAATTGTGGATGAGCCCCTGGTAGCGAACCGCGGTGACGGGGACGCCCGCCGCCAGCAGCGCGGCGGCGTACCGTTCACCCTCGACGGACAGCAGGTCGAGCTCGGCGGTGATGACCACGGCGGGCGGCAGGCCGGTGAGGTCGGCCCGAAGCAGGTCCAGATCGGGCTGCGTGCGGTCCACGCCGGGTGGGGCGAACGCATCCCAGAAGAACCGCATCTCCTCCCGGTCCAGGCCGTACTCGTCCAGCGCCGGGTAGTCGGCCGCGGGGTCGATGACCGGGCAGACGAGGATCTGTCCCGCAAGACGGGTCCCCGCATCCCGGGCACGCCGAGCGGTCGCCGCCGCCAGGTGCCCTCCCGAGGAGTCACCGGCCACCGCTGTCCGGCCCGGGTCGAGGCCGTGCCGAGGCGCCTCCGGCCCGCGCAGCCACGTGAGCGCGCGCACCATGTCGTCCAGCGGGGCCGGGTACGGGTGCTCGGGGGCGAGCCGGTAGTCCACGGAGAGAACGGCCCAGCCGGACGCGGCCGCCAGGTGCCGGCAGAGCCCGTCGTGGGTGCCCACGCCGCCCATCACCCAGCCTCCGCCGTGGGCGTAGAGGACCACCGGCATCGCGTCCTCGTCGCCGTCGCGATAGAGGCGGGCGGGCACGCCGCCGGCGTCGACGGTCACCACGGACCGGATCGCCGGCCCGCTGCCCACCTCGGCGGGAGTCGCCTGGACCATGCTGAGCCGTGCCGCCGGCAGGGTCGCCCGGGTGAGCGGGACACGCTGCTGGACTCGCATCGCCGCCCGCGCCTGCGGGTGGAGCCGGCCGGGGTCCACCCGGTCAGTATCGCTCGCCCGGCGGATGTCAGTGTTGCCGACACGGCGGTGCCGGACGGGCGAAGAGGCCGCTACGGTCTGGACCGTGGACGAGCTTCTACCGGCACTCCCGGAGGACTGGGACCGCTGTCTCGCGGTGGCCGCGCACCCTGACGACATCGAATACGGTGCGGCCTCGGCGATCGCCCGCTGGACCGCGCAGGGCAAGCAGGTCACCTATCTGTTGGCCACCCGGGGCGAGGCGGGAATCGACGCGATGCACCCGGACCAGGCCGGGCCGTTGCGCGAGCAGGAGGAGCGCGCCGGCGCCGGCGAGGTCGGCGTGGACGTCGTGGAGTTCCTCGACCACCGCGACGGCGTCGTCGAGTACGGTCCGGACCTGCGCCGCGACATCGTGCGGGCGATCCGCCGCCACCGGCCCGACGTCATCGTCTCGGGCGCTTTCACCGTCCGCATGGTGGGCGGCATGACCAACCAGGCCGACCACCGGGCGGTGGGACTGGCGACGCTGGACGCCGCCCGCGACGCGGGCAACCGGTGGATCTTCCCGGAACTGGTGGACGAGGGGCTGCCGCCCTGGGGCGGTGTGCGCTACGTCTGCTTCGCCGGCGCCGACCGCCCCACGCACGGCGTGGACATCACCGGTGAACCGTTGCGGCGCGGCATCGCCTCGCTGGCCGCGCACGCCGAATACACCACGGGCCTGGGTGTGGCCGGACCTGAACCCGGGCCGTTCCTGACCTGGGCGGCCCGTCAGGGCGGGCCGGCGCTGGGCGTCGAGGCGGCGGTGCTGTTCGACGTTCACGCCCTCACCTTCGAGGGCCCGCCGCCCTGGCTCTGAGCCCGACCGGAACCCGCTCCGGCGAGCGTGTCGCGCGCCCGTGAGACAGTCCGGCAGTGTGGGTCATCGTCCTCGTTCCACCGGCCTGTCGATGTGGTTGGTGGAACGATGGACGATGTGGGAACTCCGAAAACCGCTACACCTGCCATCTCGCCGCTGGCCGGCGAACCGATCAAGCGTGCCGATGCCGAACGGCTCGCGGGAGTGCTGAAGGCGTTCGCCGACCCGGCCCGGCTGCGACTGCTCAGTCTGATCCAGTCCGCTCCCGAGGGCGAGGCGTCCGTCAGTGACCTCACCGCGCCGCTCGGTCTCTCCCAGCCGACCGTCAGCCATCACCTGCGGATCCTCACCGAGGCCGGTCTGCTCGAGCGCGAGAAGCGGGGCGTCTGGGCGTACTACCGCCTGGTGCCGTCCGCGATCGCCGCGATCGCCGAGTCACTGACGCCGCCGCGAAAGCGCGCGGCGAAGAAGGCCCGTTGAGCGGGCACAGCCAGGGCCGTCTGCGGCTCTGCCCGATCTACGCGGCGAGGTCGTGTGGGTTCACCGGCGCCGCCAGAAGCGCCCGCAGTTCGCGGACGGCGGCCCGGCCGGCGCGGTTCGCGCCGACCGTGCTCGCGGACGGCCCGTAGCCGACCAGATGGATCCGGGGATCGGCGACCACCCGGGTGCCGTCCACGACGATGCCGCCACGGGGTCCGCGCAGCCGCAGCGGGGCCAGGTGGTCGAGCGCCGGTCGGAAGCCGGTGCACCAGAAGATGACGTCCACGTCCTGTGCCGCGCCGTCGGGCCACCGGACGCCGTCGGGCACGATCCGGTCGAACATCGGCCGGCGTACGAGGAGACCGCGTTCCCGGGCCTCGATCAGCTGCGGCGTCAACGCCAACTCGGTCGCGCTGGCGATGCTTCCCGGGGGCAGGCCGGCGCGTACCCGCGCGTCGACCTTGGCGACCACCTCGCGTCCGTAGTCCGGCGTGAACGGCCCGTCCCGGAAAACCGGCGGCCGGCGGGTGACCCAGGTCGTCGTCGCCGCGACGTCGGCGATCTCGATCAGAAGCTGCACGGCCGACGCTCCGCCCCCGACGACAACCACCCGCTTCCCGGCGAATTCCGCCGGTCCCCGGTACTGGGCGGTGTGCAGCTGCCGCCCGCGGAACGTCTCCTGTCCCGGGTAGTACGGCACGAACGGCCTGGTCCACGTGCCCGTTGCGTTGATCAGGCCCCGGGCGGTCCAGGCGCCCTTGTCGGTTTCGACGAGGAGTCGTCCGTCGCCGGCGTCCCGGACGGCCGTGACGGCGACCGGCCGCTGCACGTCGATGCCGAACTCACTCTCGAAGTCGGCGAAATAGGCCGGCACCGCGTCGGCCGCCGGCTCGTCCGGCGGTGGTGGCGTGAAGTGCATTCCCGGCAGGTCGAAGATCCCGTGCACGGTCGCCATCCGCAGGGTCGGCCAGCGGTGCTGCCAGGCCCCGCCGGGCGCCCGGTCGGCGTCCAGGACGGCGAAGTCAAGACCGGAGGAGCGCAGGTGGTACGCGCTGGACAGGCCCGCCTGTCCGGCCCCGACAACCACGACATCCGTCTCCGGCATGTGCCGCACAACATCTCGGGCTGCCCCGGACCTTCCCGCCGGCGATGGATCTCACACCGCCCGGGCCTTCCCGCCGGACGACGGGACCGCGATCGGGGGGTCAGCTCCTACCGGCGGCCCGGCCGTCGCCCTGCATCGTGCTCTTGATCAGGTCATGGCCCAGATCGAAGCGGATGCCGTCCGGGTTGGTGAGCCCCGCGTCGGCGTACCACGACCGGTCGGCTTCGGGGTGTGGTCCCACGAGCCCCACTCGTCCGGCCCCGAAGGTGGCGACGACGGCGGCGGCGGCGCCGGTGTCGTAGGTGGCCAGAACGGTTCCCGGCGCCCCGGGTCGCAGTTGGAACGTCGGCCCGTCCTGGAAGTACATGTGCCGGACACGGTCGCGCCAGCGGACCGGGATGATCGTGTCGTCGGTGCTGTCGACGCTCGCCCCGCCGGTGCTGATGTACTGGTCCACCTTTCCGTCGATCAGCCCGAACCCGGGCTCGGCGGCGGCCAGATAGGCCCCCAGACAGAAGCCGAGGTAGTGCCCGCCCTCAGCGACGTAGTCGCGGATCAACTCGGCGTGGTCCCGCAGCTTGCGCCAGGCCGGCCTGACCTCGCCGCCGCCGGGCTGCGCGTACACCGCCGCTTCGGCCAAGGCGTCCGACGAGATCCGCCGCTGCTCATCCGGACCGCAGTACTCGGTGCGGAACCCCGCCGGTGAGCTGCGAAGCAGGGCTGCCACCGCCTCCGCGCAGCCGGAGCAGGCCGCCGGCCCCCGGTAGACGAGGGCCAGCGGCCCGTCCCCGGAGACCGCCGACATCCCGGCCCACCCCAGAGCGGCCAGGGCGCCGGCGGCACCGACGCCGACCAGAAGACGCCGCCGGCTGATCCTGGGCGGCGCGCCGAGCGGCAGAGCCGACCTGATCAGTTTCATGTCGCTCTCCTTCCGCTCGACCGCCGCGTCAGCCCGTCGCTGGCCGGCCGACCGGGTATTCGCCCGCTCCCGGCGCCTCTGGTGCGTACATCGACATGCCGGCCCGGCCGTTCCTTCGTCCGCTTGTCCGCCTGACCAGCCGACGAGCGGCGCGGGAAAGCGCCGTCACGAGCCCTTCCAGCGGGCCACGGCCCGCGGTGGCCCACCATGCGGTCCCGACCAACACGATAGCCAGGACCTGCGCGAGGTATCCGGACACGGGGGCGAAGGAGTCGAGGTCGGAATTGATGAACATGATGTGGGTGGTGTAGAACGTCAGCGTCATGCCACCGGCCGCGGCGAGGGGCACCAGCAGCAGGGCGAGCACCCGCCGCGGGAGGGGTCGTGCGACGCGACTCGCGAGCAGCATGACGGCGAGCAGGCCGATCGCGCTCCCGGTCGTGCCGAGCAGGTCGAGCGGCGTGCTGGTGTGCGGTGCGTCGACCGCGAGCCACCACCACGTCGAGGTGGGCGTGCTGCCGTCCCCGCCGAAGGTGAGGAGTGCCGTTGTCTCGGCCGCGTTCAGCCCGCTCTTCGGCTGGGTGAACCAGATCTGCCGCAGGCCCTCGTACCGGCTCAGCAGGATCCAGGATGCCACCGGCGCCGCGGTCGCGAACGCGACTCCGGTGACGAGCAGCCCGACGACCACTCTCATCCTGGTCAGGGTCAACCGCCCGATCACCAGGCCGGCACACAGGTACGCCAGCCACGCCACCGCCGGATACTCCCCGGTGAGTGACAGCCCGCTGAGCAGCGCGGCGGGGTCGTGGACGAGTTGCGCGAATGCCGGGTTGTCGAAGGTACGTTCCGGCAACTGCGGCAGCAGGATCTGGCGGAGAACCGGAGCACCGGCGGCCACGACCACCCCGGTGAACGCCACCAACCAGGTCGGCAGGAACACCAGCGGGATCGCCAACAGGAACATCACCGCGTAGTAGGGCAGGATCACCATCGCGAGCGACGCGTCGGTGTAGCCCAGTGCCAGGCCGATCGCGCCGATGGCCAGGGCCCGGACGATCAGCGCCGTCACCGCGCCTGAGCGGTCGGTCAGGCGAACCCGCCGTCGATCGGTCAGGAACGCGATTCCGACCCCGGCCAGCACCGCGAACAGTGCCGCCGCCCGTCCCCCGAAGATCGTGTACCACCAGGTCGGTCGCCCCGCGGCGTCGGAGTTGGGCAACGAATGCACGGCGATCATGCCGAGCAGCGCCACTCCCCGGGCGGCGTCCACGCCGAGCAGCCGGAATCGTCCGACCGGCGGGTCCGTCGTCGCGGGCGGACCGTCGGCGCCCCCGGCGACGGGGTCTGGCCTGTTCGCCTCGGCTGCGCGCTCGAGATCCTGCCAGTTGAGGTCCACGGTCTGCGTCATGGCCTCATCACCGCGTCGATCAGATCGCAGCCGAGGTCCACACCGAGCCGTTCCGTGGTGCGCAGCCCGGCGTCGAGGTACCAGTCGTCGGTGGCTTCGGGGTGCGGGCCGACGACGCCGACCCGGCCGGCGCCGAAGGGAGTGACCAGTGCGGCGATCCTGCCGTTCGGGTAGCTGGCGAGGATGTCGGCGTCGGCGTTCGGGCGCAGCCAGAAGTAGGGCCCGTCCTGGAAGAAGAGGGTCCGCCGCCGCCCGCGCCAGGAGACCTGGACGACGGTGTTCTCCTCCGAGTCGACGGTGGCGTCGGCGGAGGCGATGTACTGGTCGGTGTCACCGGGCAGCAGGTCGAAGCCGGGGGTGGCCCCGGCGAGGTAGCCGCCGAGGCAGATCCCCAGGTATCTCCCGCCGTTGTGGACGAACTCGCGGATCTCGTCGCGGTGACGCTTCAGGTGGCGGTAGCCGCGCTTGAGGGTGCCGCCGCCGGGCTGGGCGTACAGCGCCGCCCCGGCCAGGGCCGGACGGCTCAGTGGCAGGTTCTCGTCCGGGCCGACGTAGCGGACATCGAAACCCCACCGGCTGGACTTCAGCAGCGCCGCCACCGCCTCCGGGCAGCCGGGCAGCGTCGCCGGCCCCCGGTAGACCAGCGCCACGGGTGGTGGCGTCCCCTGCGGTAGGGGCGAGCGGACCGTCAGGCCACGGCCGGTCAGTGCCCGCCCGCCGGCGGCGAACAACCGGCCGAACGTTCCCGAGGTCATCACGACGCCGCCGGCAACGGATTGTCCAGTGTCAACGCGGTGCAGCGCACCCCACCACCACCCTTGGCCAGCTCGGTCGTGTCCAGTTCGACGACCCGCAGGCCCCGTTCCCGCAACGCTGCCGCCAGCTGCGGCGCACCCTTGGTCATGGTCACGGTGACACCGTCACTGATCAGGTTGAGCGCGAACCGGGCCGCCTCCTCGACGTTCACCTCGATCAGGTCCATGCCGAGTCCACGCAGCCGCCGGCAGCTCGGCCCATCGAGGGCCTGCGGACAGTAGGCGAGCGTGCGGCCCGGTTCGACCACCGCGACCGCCAGGTCGAGGTCGTACCACCGGTGGCTCACCGTCTGCAGCGGTACCACCTCGTAGCCCAACGCCCGCCCGAGCACCGCATGCATCCGCCGGTCCGTCCGTTGGCCGTGGCCCGCCAACAGCAGGTCACCGCAGGCCAACGCGTCACCCTGGCCGCTGAACGGGTACGGCGCCTCCAGCACGTCGAAGTCGTTGTTGATCAACCACTCCTGGAAGTACGGCAGCTCGGCCTTGCGCTCCGGCGGCGGCGCTCCCAACACGGCGCGACCGCCCCGCACCAGTGCCGCGTTCGCGGTGAACACCATGTCCGGACACTCCGGCGCCGAAGCCACGTACTCGATGCGCCGGCCCGCCGTCCGGTGCGCCGCCACGATCGCCTCGTGCTCGCTCACCGCCGCCGCGTGGTCAGGCTGCACGTCGGTGTGCATGTACGGGTTGATCTCGTAATCGACCCGGAAGTGAGCGGCGTCGGAAACCAGTAGTGCGTTGTTCATTGAGCGGTTGTCCCTCTTGTGAAGTGGTGGATGGACGGAATCTGCTTGCTGCGGTGCGGTGGCAGCCGCAGCGTCACGGCGCGGCATCAGGCCGCCTGCGGTTCGAGCGATTCACGGGTGAGCACACCCTGCGCGGGGATCCCCCGCCATCGGGTCCCGTGGGTGAGGTGTTCGCCCTTCATCAGGAGCGAGAGCGATTCCAGGCTGACGTCGTCGCCGACGACGGCGTCGTAGAGGACGATGGCGCGGGTGCCGATGGTCGCGCCGGCGCCGACGGTGACGACGGACATCTTCATCACCCGGTCCTCGAACAGGTGCGTCTGCAGCGACACCTCGGTGCCCACCGTGGCGTCGTCACCGATCTCGACCAGGTCGAACTCCGTCAGGTAGGTCGTCCCGATCCAGGTGCGTCTGCCGACGCGGACCCCGAACCAGCGCAGCACCGGCGGCAGGAACGGCGTGCCGACCAGGAGCCCGACCCCGACGGGGACCGCCGCGGCCTCATAGAGTCCCGTGACGAACTCCGAGCGCCGGACGAAATCACTCCAGAGCGGTTCCACCCGGGGTCGGTAGGTGCCGACGACGTTGCGCTTGGTCGCCGCGCAGAACAAGATCACCCCTACGCTCGACGCCATCGCGACGAACGGCGACACCAGCGCCGGCACGAGCAGGTCCCGGCCGTTGGCGAGCCAGGAGAGCGCCAGGAGGTAGAGGTAGAAGCTGGCGCCGAGCACCGATGCGGGCAGGGTGGCGCGGAAGAACTCGACGAACAGCCGGCGGGCCACCATCGCCCGCGACGGGCGGAAGGTCAGCTCCTCGGAGAAGGAGCCGCTGCTCTGGCGCACCGGAAGGTGGATCGCCGGTGAGCCCAACCAGGACGTGCCCTCCGGGACACCGTCGTCGGGTGGCAGCGTGCTGACGCCGAGCAGGGAACCGTCGCCCAGCACCGTGCCGGCCGGCACGAACGCGGCGTTGCCGACGAAGGCCCGGCTGCCGACCGTGGTGGGCAGGAATGCCACGCGACCGTTGGCGAACGTCGCGGCGCCGAGGCTGGCCATGTCCGCGACGAAGCTCTCCGATCCCAGCGTGAGCAGGTCCGGGTCCAGGTGCGCGGCCGTGGAGACCTCCGCGCCGCGGCCCACCTTGGCGCCGAGCAGCCGCAACCAGGGCCCGGTGTAGAGGGTCGCGTAGAGCGAGTTCGTGAACATCAGGCTGAACTCGAGCAGCTTGTCCGCGATCCACTTGCGCACGCCGAGCATCGAGTGCACCCGGTGGTGGACGCCGATCGGCACCCGCGGCAGCACGAGGCGTTTGCCGGCGGCGACCACCGCGCAGACGGTGAGCACGTAGACGATGCCGGCCGGGATGGTCGCGACGAGGCCGGCGAGCAGACCTCGGGTCAGCAGCACCCACCAGACCAGCGCCACGCTGGGCAGGACCATCGCGATCGCGCCGAGTTCCAGGCTGACCAGGCCGACCAGGGCGGCGGCGATGTGGTGCGGGCGCCAGCCGTTGCGCAGCGGTCGGTAGCTGAGGATGGCTTCGACGGTGGGGGCGAGCCGGGGGGTCGGAGCCGGCGGTGAACCGGCCCAGCGCTCCCCGGGTGGCACCGCCTCGCCGTGGACGAGGACGGACTGCTCGCCGACGCCGGCGTACGCCCCGACCGACGCGCCCGGCTCGAGGACCGCGTTCGCGCCGACGAAGGCACCGGGCCCGATCGTGATCGGCCCCACGACGACCCAGCCGTCCTCCGCCCGCCACGGACGCAGCGAGACGCCGTACCCCACCGAGGCGTCCCGCCCGATGGAGATCATGCTGGGCAGGCTGATCGCGCTGGTCGCGATGATGCTCCGGCGGCCGACGCGGGCACCGAGGAGCCGCAGGTAGGTGGCGATCAGTGGAGAACCGCTGAGCACGGGCAGCGGTCCGATCGCGAGCAGCGCGTTCAGCGCCCAGAGCCGGACGTAGGTCGGCCCCCACAGGCGGTACCGGCCGGGTCGGATGCCCGCGGCCAGCGGCCGGGCCAGCAGCACCGGCAGCACCCAGCGCACGCCGAGGTAGCTGAGCAGGATCGCGACCATGAGTTCCATGAGGACGCGGACGGACACGAAACCGTCGTTCCGGGTGTAGACGAAGGAGACGGGCAGCGTGACGGCCAGCAGCAGCAGGTAGATCACCGCTCCCTGGCCGGCCCCGGCCAGCGCGATCCGGCGGCTGCTGTGCCGCAGCGGGGTGCGGCGGGGCGGAGCGGTCGACCCGCCGATCCGGTCGGCGGTGCCGAGGTGAGCGGCCATGCCGCGTACGGTCGGGTGGGCGTAGAGGTCCCGTACCGCCGGGTTCACGCCGACCTCGCGGGTGCGCAGCAGTGACACGACGCGTGCGGCGAGCAGTGAGTGTCCGCCGAGGTCGGTGAAGAAGTTCGCCTCGACCGAGAGCGACTCGGGCTCGAGGCCGAACGCCTCCGCCCACGCCGCGCGTACCTGCTCCTCCAGCTCGCCCTCGGCGGCCACGAGCGGGCCGGCCGTTCGGGTGAGCCGGCGGCTCGGCGCGGGCAGCCGCTTCCGGTCGACCTTTCCGCTGGGCATGGTCGGCAGCGCGGCGACGACGTCCAGGAAGGAGGGCACCATGTAGCCGGGCAGCCGGGTCTGCAGGGTCTCGCACAGCCGGCCGATCAGTTCCTCCCAGCCGCCCTCGTCGCTGTCGTGCGGTACGAGGTAGGCGGCCAGTTCGTGGGGGGCGTCCGGAGCGTCGGCGACCGGAACGAGCGCCGCCACGGCCTCGGCCACACCCTCGTCCTCCAGCAGCACGCTCTCGATCTCACCGAGATCCACCCGGTGACCACGGATCTTGACCTCGGAATCCGCCCGGCCGAGGTACTCGATCTCCCCGTCCTCGGTGAGCCGACCCAGATCCCCGGTGCGATACAGCCGACTTCCCGGCGGCGCCAACGGATGCTCGATGAAGCGGTCCGCGGTCAGGTCAGGTCGCCCGACATACCCTCGCGCCACCCCCGGACCGCCGATGCAGATCTCGCCGACCTCGCCGTCGGCGACCGGCTGGCGCTGCTCGTCCAGCAGCACCGCGGTGTAGGTCGGCAACGGCCGACCGATGGTGACCGGCCGCCCGGGCAACAGCTCACCATAGATCGCGGTGACGGTGGCCTCGGTCGGCCCGTAGGTGTTGAGAATCCGCCGGCCCGGCCGGCTCCACCGCTCGACGAGCTGACCCGGACACGCCTCACCACCGACCAGCAGGTTCCGGATCCGCGGCAGGTCGCGGGGAATGGTGGCCAGCAGGGTGGGCACGCAGTAGAAGACCGTGATGCCCGTCTCGTCCAGGAAGTCCGCCAGCTCCGCCCCGAGACGACCGGAATCCGTCGGGCCAGCCACCAACGTCGCGCCGACCGACCACGTCGGCCAGATCTCCTCGATCGCGAAGTCGAACGCGATCGTCATGCCCTGATAGACCCGATCGTCCGGACGCACGTCGTACGCACCCGGCACCACGTCCAGGAAGTTGCAGATGCTCGACTGTCCGACCTCGACACCCTTGGGACGACCGCTGGACCCCGACGTGTAGATCACGTACGCGCTGGGATCCGGGACACCGTCGTGGTCGAGATCCGGGCGGTCGGTCGGCGCCCCGGCGAGTTCGGCGGCGCACTCGTCGACCACGACAGCCCGTCGGTCACCCACCCGGTCGGCGAGGGTCGAGGAGGTCAACACCAGGTCGACCTCGGAATCCTCGGCGATGTACGCCACCCGGTCGGCCGGAGACTCGGGGTCGATCGGCACGAAGGCCGCCCCCGCCTTCCCCACGCCCAGCAACGCCACATACGTCTCGACCGAGCGCTGCAGCAGGATGGCCACCCGGGAGCCGCCCGCGACACCGAGGGCGCGCAGGTGATGGGCCAGCCGGTTGGCCCGCTCGTCCAGCTCCCGGTAGGTCAGCCGCTCGCTGCCGCACTCGAGTGCGACGGCCGACGGATGCCGGTCGCACGCGGATTCGAACACGTGGTGCAGACGCCTCGTTCTCGTGACGCCGCCTTCGTCGCCTGGACTGGCCGCCGGATCGACGGCCGGCGAGCCGACGACGACGCGCACTTCCGCGTCCGGAAGACGCTCGACTCGCGCAGGTGACGTGGACACACCGTTGTGCTCGACCTGCTTCACGGAAACGCGAACCTCCTGCGCCAACCATCCGAACCCACCTGTTGCCAGGCAGCGACCACCGTGCGGGAGCCGGCACGTCAACCAGGACGTGGCACGGAGAAAGCCGCCGGGGAAAGCCCATGCGGATGCATACACAGAGGGGATATCTGGCGTACTACCCGCAATGCCAATGAAGGTAGCAAAGCTCCCTAATGCCCATGTACCGGACTTCGAATCTCCGACTTTCGGCTGATTGGCGGGCCAGCCGCTCTTCGCCCCTGACGACCCCGAGGTGCTTGACCCCGCAGTCAGGCGTTCGGAGCCGGCCCCGCACGCCGCACGGCTCGGGCGGGCGCGTACGGCAAGGCGCAGGCGGGAATCCTCCACTTGAGGCATCGACGGGTTTCATTCGACGTCGCGCGGGCGAGGCCAGGGCTCGGCTCAACGGACAGTCGTTATTAGACGGGGGCAAAACGGTCATCGGGTCGAATAACTCCTGCCGTATGCAATTTTGCTGGTCGAAGACGCCGCGCGTATCCCTGACGTGATGCAGAGCGGCAGCTGAGTCAATTCGTTGAGTTGGATATTCGCTGGTGGGACAGCCTCGATAGATCATCGACGTAAGGGGTCGCTGGCGGCGAGGCCCTTGCCTGCGAGGTGCCTACTCAGGTGCCAGGCCGGGAGCGAGGTCGCTGAGCGGAGACCGCGTTCGGGCGGGCGAGCGGCGAGACAGCAGGCATCCGGTCAGCGCGGCGGCGAGGCCGGCCAGCCCGGCCGCCGCGAAGCCGCCCGCCGGCACGGAGGCGTCGATCGCCACCCCGACGATCGGGGATCCGAGCGCGAAACCCGCGCTCTGCGCCGAGGATTGCAGACCTGTCGCCTCACCCCGCACGCTCGCCGGCGCCAGCCGACTCACCGCATCGGCCACCGTGGAAAGGGTCGGCGCGGTGAGGAGCCCGGCGCCGACGACGGCCGCGCACAACCAGGGCCAGTCGTGGGCGAGCCCGGCGGGGATCGTCACGAGTCCGAGCAAGCCGAGCAGCAGCCACGTGGGCAGCGGCCGGGGCAGCGCGCCATAGATCAGTCCGCCGGCGACGGACGCGACGCCGAACACGGCTACGACCACGGCTGCCCAGGACACCTGACCCGCTTCTTCGAGCGTGGCGATGATGGCGAGGTCGACGCCACTGAGCAGGGTCGTGGTGCCGAACGCCATCGTCAGTGCGGCGATCATGCCGGTGCCCAGCCACTCGCGGCGCGGGGGCCGTCCGGCGCCGGCATCCGCCTCGCCCTCGGCACGCAGCGGCGGGTTGAGCCAGGCGATCCCGGCTCCGCCGGCCGCGATCGCGGCGCCGACCCCCCACGCCACCACACCGGGGGACATCATCGCCGCGCCCAGGATCACCACCGCCGGGCCCACGATGTACGACAACTCGCCCTGCACCGACTCCAGCGCGAACGCGGCGCGGCGGTGTCCCGCCGTCGTCATCGCGGCGATCGCCTGCCTGGTCACCGCCTGGGCCGGCACCATCAGCAGACCCGCCACGAAGGCGGCGCCCAGCAGGACCCCGTACGGCAGGATCGGCACGCTCAGCCAGAACACGACCTGCAGTACGACAGTTGCCAGCAGGACGGTACGCAGGCCCCGCCGGTCGATCATGCGGCCGAGCAGCGGCCCGCCCAGCGCCACCCCCGCGGTCAGAGTCGCCGCGACACCGCCCGCTGCGGCGTAGCTCATGTCCAGCCCCAGCACGACATACATCGTCAGCGCCATCACGTCAGCCGTGATCGCGGCACGGGCGAGCAGCGAAACGCCCAGCAGCGACGCCATCCCTCGCACGGCGAGCACTTCTCGGTATCTCGTCACCGCATGACGCTAGATCGTCCGCGATGCCATAGGAAGTGCTTAATTTGTTGGAGCAGGCATAATGGATTCTTATGGCGAGAGATCTTGAGACCGCGCTGCTGCGGTCGTTCGTCACGGCCGTACGCGCGGGCAGCATCAGCCGCGCCGCGACCACGCTCGGACAAACCCAGCCCGCGCTCAGCCAGCAGTTGCGCAAGCTCGAGAGTGTCGTCGGCCGTCCGCTGCTGTACCGGTCGCCGTCCGGCGTCTCGCCGACCCGCGCGGGTCAGGAGCTTCTGCCGTACGCCGAGCGGATTCTCTCGCTCTCGGCACAGGCACTCACCGAGACCGGGCGCGCGCTTACCGGCCGCTGCGGCGTCGGCCTGCTCGAAGACCTCGCCGCGTCCCAGCTTCCGCAGGCCCTCGCCGACCTCGCCCGCCTGCACCCCGGCGCGACGCTGGAGGTGCTCAGCCTCTCCACCGCCGCGATGCGGGAGGCCTACGACGCGGGCCGCGTCCAACTGGTGCTCGACGAGGTGCCGGACCTCCCCGGGCCGCCACGCTGGACGGTACGCCGGCCGTTGGTCTGGGCGATCGGCCAGGGTGTGGACGTCGCTGCCGACCCGCTGCCGGTGGTGTTGTTCTCGAACACGTGCGCCTGGCGTACGGCGGTGCTGGAAACGCTGGACGGCGCCGATCGGCGCTGGCGGGCGGCGTTCGAGAGCAACAGCCTGGTCGGCGTGCTCGCCGCGGTACGGGCCGGGCTCGGCGTCGCGGCCCTCATGCCCACGAACCTCGAACCGGCCATGGCCTGCCACGACCCGGACGCCCTGCCCACCCTGCCGGACGTCGAACTCGGTCTCGCACGGCACCCACGGACCGAGGGTGATCCGCTGATCGATGCCGTGGAGACCGCGCTACGACGCATGATCTGAGTTCCGCTGCGACGTGCGGCTAGGGTCCGAACCAGCGGCGCAGGTAGGCACGCAGGCCGGTCAGGTCGGTGCCGCCCGCGCGGTAACCGACGTGCCCGTCCGGCCGCACCAGGTAAGCGGCCTGCGCGCCGGGAGTGACGCCGAGCCGGCGCAGCACCTGCGCGCCAGCCTCGGGCGCCGCCCCGACCGGGCCGGCGAGGTGATGTGCGGTGAGCCGGCCGCGGTGACGGCGGGTCAGGTCGTCGATCTCGTGCGCGGGCCAGCCCTCGGCTGCCCCGCAGAGCAGCAGGTGCCAGCCGGGCGCGGCGGTGAGCCGGTGCAGCGAACCACCATCGGCAAGAGGGGCGTCGGGCAGCCGGTCCCCGGCTCGCGGACCGGTCCGCGGCGCCCGCGTGCCGTCGGTGGACAGCGGGCTGCGCCGGTAGCGGATGGCAAGCTCGGCGACCGTGCGGAACGCGGTGGCCCGCACGAACCGGGGTGCCAGGACCGCCGGCAGGAGGGCGGGCGCGATCCGAGTACGGGCGAAGCGGACCAGCGGGTTGGTGGTCGTGGCGACGGTGAAGGCCCGGTCGCTGAACCGGAGCACCATCCGGCCGACCGGCGCCCGCTCCGCGTGGTAGCTGTCCAGCAGGGCCGGATCGGCGTCGCCGTGCACCGCCTGAGCGAGTTTCCAGCCGAGGTTCACCGCGTCCTGGATGCCGGTGTTCATGCCCTGCGCGCCGGCCGGGCTGTGGATGTGCGCGGCATCCCCGGCCAGGAACACCGGTCCGGCCCGGTAGGCGGTGGCGGCCCGGTGGTGCAGCCGGAAGTTCGTCGCCCAGACCGGGTCGCGCAAGCGCAGCGCGCCGCCTGCGTATGCGTCGGCCAGCGCCTGCAGCTCGGCGAGCTGGACCGGCGCGCCCGGCGGGGTCCGGTCGCCGGTGGGTCGCATCGCCACCATCCGCCAACTGGCCGGGCGTCCGAGCGGGAAGAGGAACAGCAGCCCCCGCCCGGCCAGGAAGGCGTGCGCCGCGCCCGGCTCGACACCGTCGACCTCCAGGTCGGCCAACACGAACGTCTGCGGGTAAGCGCCGCCCTCGAAGCCGATCCCGGCGAACTGCCGCACCGCGCTGTGCGCGCCGTCGCAACCCACCACGTATCGGGCCGACACCCGCTCCTCGCGGCCATCGCGGTCGCGCAGCGTCCCGACCACGGTCCCATCGGTACGGTCCAGCCCGACCAGTTCGACGCCGCGTTCGACGGACACCCCGACGGTCGCGAGGTACTCGCCGAGCAGCCGTTCGGTCTCCGCCTGCGACAGAAAC
Organism: Micromonospora sp. NPDC004540; assembly: GCF_040610095.1. NCBI lineage: Bacteria > Bacillati > Actinomycetota > Actinomycetes > Micromonosporales > Micromonosporaceae > Micromonospora > Micromonospora sp. NPDC004540. The sequence continues at coordinate 24,696 of NZ_JBEXLR010000041.1, read as the reverse complement.
AACAGATACGGGTACGCGGTGTCGGGCAGGCCCAGGTCGAACAGCCGCACCGAACGCTCCCGCCGCCCCGCGTGCAGGGTCAACCGGACCGCCGGGTTCCCGGCCGCCACCATCTCGTCGGCCAACCCGAACCCGGCGAGAACCTCCAACGTGCGCGGCTGGACCGCCAGCGCCCGCGACTCGTGCACCCGGTCCAACGCCCGGTCGACCAGAAGCACCCGTACGCCGTGCCGGGCGAGCTGCCCCGCCATGGTGAGGCCGGTCGGCCCCGCGCCGACCACCAGCACCTCCACCTCCGAGCCCGCAGCGCCCTTCATTGGCAGCTCCCTGGTTCATCGGTGAGGACGCATCCCCGGTCGGGGTCAGGGTAGCGCCAAGCGTGTCGCGCGCGGGGCGAACCTCAGGGCGGTCAGCCGGGCTTGTCGTCGTACCGGTCCCGGTCACTTCTGCTCTCCCCCACGGCGCGCATTCCGACGGCGGCCAGAAGGCATGCGGTGGTGACGGCGGCGAGCAGTAGGTGGTAGCCGCCGTGCGGTAGGAGCGCGGCGGCAAGCAGGGGTGCGGCGGCTTTGGCGGTGGTGACGGGGGCGGTGAGTCGTCCGGCGATGGTGGCGTACGCGGTGGTGCCGTAGCGGTCGGCGAGGAGAGCTGGGGTGGCGAGGCTGGCGATGCCGAAGCCGAGTCCGAATCCGGTGACGGTGATGACGGCGCCCACCCGGCTTCCTGCGGTGAGGGGCATGGCGAGGACGGCGATCGCCTGGATGGCGAAGACCGTGGCCACGATGGTGGTGACCGGGAGGCGGCGACGGGCGCTGGTGAGGACGAGTCGTCCGGTGACGGAGAGGACGCCGAGGAGGCCGGCGGTGGTGGCGGCGAAGGTGGCGGGGTGGCCACGGCTGGTGAGGTAGCCGACGAGGTGGACGCCGATGGTGCTGGTGGCGACGCCGTGGGCGATGAGGGCGGCGGCGAGGATCCAGAAGCGGGGGTCGCGCATCGCGGCGCGGGCCGCCGCCTGTCGCGGGGCGTGGGCAGGTGGCGCCGCGGGGGTGGGTGGTGTGACGTGCGGCGGTGTGCGGATGGTGAGGGCGTGCAGGGGGATGGTCACCGTGCCGTGGATGGCGGCAAGGGTGAGTAGTGCGTCGCGCCAACCGAGGTGGGCGACCAGCATGCCGGTGAGAGGCATGAAGATGGTGCTGGCGAACCCGGCGACGACGGTGACCGCGAGCAGGGCGGTGGGTCGTCGGTCGGGGGTGAACCAGGAGACGATGACGGCGAAGGCGGGTTCGTAGAGGATCATCGCGCCGGTGCTGCCGATGCCGATCATGACGGCGTAGAGCTGCCCGATGGTCTGGACCTGGGACCAGGCGACCAGAAGGGCGGTGGCGGTGATCGAGCCTGCGGTCATGAGGGCTCGTCCGCCGTGCCGGTCGAGCCACCTGCCGACCGGGATGGCCATGAGAGCGCCGGCGAGGACGCTGGCGGTCAGGGCGCCGGTGACCGCGGTGGTGGAGGCGTCGAGGCTGGCGGCCATGGGACCGAGGAGGACCGAGTAGGCGTAGTAGAGGGTGCCGTAGCCGATGGTGGAGGTGACGGCGAGGGCGGTGACGATGCGCCACCCGCGGCGCCCGCCGACGGTGGGGTCGGCGGGCGCCGTCGTGGTGGTCATCAGCTGGCGCAGCAGCCGCCGGTCTGGCCGCTGGTCGGGGTGTCGAGGCTGATGAGGTTCAGCGGCGCGGACAGCAGGCCGCCGGAGATCCCGGTCGCCAGCCCCTTGCCGGCCGGCTGGGCTGCAGGGGCGGGACCGCAGCAGCTGTCGGTGCCGGTGGAGTCGGCGGGGTTGCTGTTGCAGACGCCGGTTTCGGGCAGGTCGAGCTGGACGTCGCGGGCGGCGTCCCAGTCGCCGGCGAGGGCGGCGACGACGGAGCGGACCTGCTCGTAGCCGGTGGCCATGAGGAACGTCGGCGCGCGGCCGTAGCTCTTCATGCCGACGGCGTAGTAGCCGACTTCGGGGTGTGCGAGCTCGTCGGCGCCGTGCGGGGGGACGGTGCCGCAGGAGTGCTCGTTCGGGTCGATCAGCGGGGCGAGGGCGCGGGTGGCGCCCATGACCGGGTCGAGGTCCAGGCGCAGCTCGGCGGCGATGGTGTGGTCGGGGCGGAAGCCGGTGGCGGCGACGATCCGGTCCACGGTGACGGACTCGTCGGTGCCGTCGGCATGGCGGACGACCACGGCGACGCGGCCGTCGGTCGGGGTGAGGGCGTGCACGGAGAAGCCGGTGAGCAGCCGGATTCGGCCGGCGTCGACGTGTTCGCGCAGCCGGGAGCCGAGCGCACCGCGAGCGGGCAGGGCGTCGGCGTCGCCACCGCCGTAGGTGCGGGCCGGGCTGGCCGAGCGGATCGCCCAGGTCACCGCTGTGTCCGGCTCGGCGGCGGCCAGCTCGGCCAGGGAGAGCAGGGTGTTGGCGGCGGAGTGGCCGGCACCGACGACGAGGGTGTGCCGGCCGGCGAAGCGGCGCCGGTCCTCGCCGAGCACGTCGGGCAGGGCGTGCTCGAGGAACGCTGCCGCGTCCTTCTCGCCGGAGGCGGGCAGGCCGGAGGCGCCGAGGACGTTGGGGGTGCCCCAGGTGCCGGAGGCGTCGACGACCGCGCGGGCCAGCAGCTCGTCGCCGTCGGCCAGGCGGATCACGAACGGCGTCTGCTCGCGGCCGGCGGTGCGCAGCCGGTCCAGGCCGAGCCGGCTGATCGCCTCCACCCGCGCGCCGTAGCGCAGGTGGGGTTTGAGCTGCGGCAGCTCCGCGAGGGGCTGGAGGTAGTCCGCGACCAGCTCCGCGCCGGTGGGCAGCGCGTCCTCGGCCGGGGCGACCCAGCCGGCGTCGTCGAGCAGCCGGCGCGCGGCCGGGTCGACGTTGTAGCGCCACGGGGAGAACACCCGCACGTGCCCCCACTGCCGCACCGCCGCGCCAGCGGTGTCGCCGGCCTCGAGAACACGGAAGGGTAGGCCCCGCTCGTGCAGGTGGGCGGCGGCGGCCAGACCCACCGGGCCCGCGCCGATCACCACGACGGGCAGCTCGTCCAGGACACTCATCGGAACTCCTCTGTGTTGAAAATTGTCAAATCAAGAAGGTGCAGTTGTGCGGCGGCGTCCGCCCACCACCACTCGCTCTATCGCCTATCGCCGATTGACGATGAAAGTGTAGTGGACGCCGCCGCCGCGAGGTGGGCGGTCGCGACGACGAGACGCGCGACCGCGCCGAGAGTGGCGGGTTCGACCTTGTCGGGGGTGTCGGCGGGGCTGTGGTAGCCGCCCATGCCGGCACCGATGCCGACGGCGGCGAAACCGGCAGCGCCGTAGCGGCGGTTGTCCGACGCCACCGGACCCGCCGACAAGGGGATGCCGGTGTGGCGTCCGGCCTGATCGAGCAGGGCGAGGAGGCGGTGGGCGGGGCCGCCGGCCTCAACCGCGGCCGCCCCCTCCAGGCGGCCGGCGCCGTCGACGTTGATGACCGACGGCGCAACACCGGCGGCGCCGAGCTGACCGGCGTGGTGGGCGGAGCCGAGTGCGCCGACCTCCTCCCCGTCGAGCAGGGCGACGGACAGTCCGGCGCCGACGGGCAGTGTGGCGGTGAGAATGCGGGCGGCTTCAAGGACCACGGCGACGCCGGTGGCGTTGTCCGAGGCGCCGGGCAGGCGAAGCCCGGGGTGATCGCCAACGCCGTCGTAATGCGCGGTCAGCAGCAGGTCGGCGCCGGCGGGGACACGCTGCCGGAGGCAGGCGTGGATGTTGGTGCCGGTGACGTCGTCGCGGCGCAGCGGCGTGGCGCCGGCCAGCCAACTGTCCGCTGAGGTGGCGGCGGTGAGCACGGCGTGGTGGGTGTCCGGGTCGAGGGTCAGCACCGGCAGCGGCCCCGGGTCCGGGCCGGCGAGCATGGTGAACTGCCAGCCCTCGGCGTCGACCGGGCGGCGGACCAGCAACCCGGTGGCGCCCTGGGTGTCGCGGTAGGCGTCGAACAGGCTCATGTCGGCCGGCACGACCAACCACCGCCCCACCGGGTCGTCCTTGCCGGCGACGCCGAGGGCGCCGCGACGGATGTCGGACGTGTCGGCGGAGGCCGGGTGAATCGCGACCTGCCGCCCGAACGCCAGCTCCTCGGTGCCGCCCCGATCGCCCCAGGTGACCGTCGGCGCCTCATACACCTGCGGCACGGCGCGGACCGGGAACTCCTCGGTGCGGACGTCGGCACCGAGGGCGGTGAGCTGGTCGACGAGCCAGGCGCGGGCGGCCGCCCCGCCGGTCGAGCCGACACGCCGTCCGGCCAGTGGGTCGGAGGCGAGGGTGGCGATGGTGGCGGTCATCCGGTCGGCGCTGACCTGCTCGAGCAGGTCAGCGAGATTGCTTGGGCTGGTCATGAGCAGCATCCCGGTCCGGTGGCGATGGCGTCGGCCTTCGCCTCGGTGCCACAGCACGACTCGGCCGCCTGGACGGCCTGCCGCGTACCGCAGCACGGGTCACCGCTGGCGGCTTCGCCGGCCGGCGGGAGGATGCCGCCGACGGCCTGGGCGGGGCTGCCGCAGCAGGCGCCGGAGCCGGTGATCTGCAGGGCCGCGGCGGGGTCGCCGGTGAAACCGCCGGCGGTGTTCTCGCTCATGCCGGGTCCTCTCCTCAACGGGGGCTGATCAGCGTGTAGACGGCGGTGCGGGTGGTGTCGTAGCGGCGCTCGGCGCGCTGCGCGGGGGTGGACAGCTGGGCGCAGGAGTCGCAGAAGCGGACACCGGGCAGGGGGCTGCGCGAGCGGCGGGTGGAGCCGAACATGCTCGTCCTCACTTCCTCGGAACGCCTGTCTTGACGTCCGTCGAATCAAAGACTTGCACGCTGATTAGAGAGATGTCAACCTAGAGGTATGTCAAAGCAACAGGTGTCGTTCCCCGTCGTCGACCTCAACGCCGATACGCCGTGCTGCCCTCCGCTGGCCCAGCGTCGGGTACCGGCCGAGACGGCCGCGGTCCTCGCTCCCGCGTTCAAAGCCCTTGGTGACCCGGTGCGGCTGCAGCTGATGTCGATGATCGCCTCCGCCGAGGACGGCGAGGCGTGCGTGTGCGACCTGACGCCGGCGTTCGACCTGACCGGGCCGACGATCTCCCACCACCTCAAGACGCTGCGCGAGGCGGGCCTGGTCGACGCCGAGCGGCGAGGCACGTGGGTCTACTACCGGGCCCGGCCGCAGATCCTGCGCCAGCTCGCCGCACTGCTGTCGATCGAGCCGGCGGCCGCGGCCAGGGCCTGACCTCGCTCCCCCATCGCCGTCAGCCGCCGGCGCCGTCCGTGGCCCCATCCCTGTGCGGGGGCGACGTCGACCGCTGGGCACCGGATGCCGTGGGAGGCACCTGACGGAAGAAACGCGGACGCCGGGCCACGCGTGCGGCGAGGACGGCCATGACGTGCGCGGCGTCGCGTCCCACGCCGCGCAGGGTGTTCGAGGCGAAGGATCGCTGGAATTCCAGCCCCAGGTAGAGCAGGCCGGGATGGATGGTGGAGATGCCGCCCACCTGTCGGGGCGCACCCTGGTCCAGTGCGCCGAGTGGGGCGAGGTAGTCGAGGTCCGGGCGGTAGCCGGTGGCGAAGATGACGGCGTCGACGGCTTCTGTCGTGCCGTCGCCCCAGACGACGCCATCAGCGGTGAAGCGGGTGAACATCTCGCGCCGGGGCAGCTCACCTGAGGTGATGGCGTCGTGGTAGCGGCCGGTGTCGAGCACCGTGGCGTGCCGGATGAGCCGGGTGACGACCGAGCGCGGGAGTCGGTCAGCGCCGGTGATGCGCAGCCAGTGGTGCAGGTCCCGACCGCGGATGCGCTGCGGCAGGAACCGGACCGGTTCGCGGGTCGCCAGCGTCACCCGGGCGTGTGCGGTGAGTTCATAGGCGACCTGGACGGCGGAGTTGCCGGCCCCCACGACCACGACACGCTTGCCGTCGTAGGCCTCAGGGCGGCGGTATCGGGCGACGTGCCGCAGGTCCCCGGCATACTCGCCCTGCCCGGGCAGGGTCGGCAGGTACGGGTTGCCGAACGAGCCGGTAGCGGCAACGACCCCGGCAGCAGGCAGCTCGTCTCCGGTGTCGGTGCCGACGAGGTATCCCCCGCTGCGCTCGGGACGCACGGCGACGACTCGCGTGCGGGTGCGGATCTCGACGTCCAGGGCGTCGGCGTAGCGGCGGAGGTAGGCGACCACCTCCCCGCGGTGGGGGTAACGGTCCGGGTCGCCGTCGAAGGGCATGCCGGGCAGGGTGCTGTAGCGGGCCGGCGAGAACAGCGTGAGGCTGTCGTAGTAGCCAGGCCAGGCGCCCACCGCTTCGGCGCCGGAGTGCACGACCACGGGTCGCAGGCCAGCGTGCAGTGCGGCGCGGGCCGCGGCAAGGCCGGACTGACCGCCGCCAATGATGATCACGGGATCGACTTGATCGTTCACGACACGATCATATCGTCGTTTCATTGAATGACAATATGATGACGGCAGGGAAGGGTGTGACCATGAGTCAGACCGCCGCCGACCAGCCGGGCGGGCCGCAGAGCGCCGCTTCGGGGCTCGCGCCGCAGACGCAGGAGTTCCTCAAGGCCCTCGGGAGCCCTACCCGCCAGCGGATCATGATGCTATTCGCTCGCGGCGCCGAGATGTCCGTGGGCGAGGTGGCCGAGCGGGTCGGCGTCAGCCAGGCCACGGCGTCGCAGCAGTTGACGCTGCTGCGGCGCGGCGGTGTGGTCGCCTCGCGGCGCGACGGCAAGACGGTGTTCTACCGGGCTGACCGCGAGGGCGCCCTCGCCGCCTTGACGGATCTGCAGTCCTACCTGGCGACCTGCTGCTGACCAGCCGGCACCCATACCGGCACCGGTGAGATCAAGGTCTTCTCGAGACCGGCTTGACTCGGCAGAATGAGTCAGCGATAGTTGACTCAATGAACGTTGAGCATTCTTCCCTCGCCGCGCGGGCCCGGATCCACGCCGCCCTCGGCGATCCGGTGCGCCTGGCGATCGTGGACGCGCTCACCCTGGGCGACGCCTCCCCCGGGGAGATCGCTCACACCCTCGACCTGCCGACCAACCTGGTCGCCCACCACGTCAAGGTCCTCACCGACGCCGGCCTGGTCATCAAGGGCCGCTCGGAGGGCGACCGGCGCCGCACCTACCTGCGGCTACGCCCCGAGACGCTGGCCGCTCTCGCCACTCCCCGGCTGGCCGGTGTGGGCCGGGTGGTGTTCGTGTGCACCCACAACTCGGCCCGCTCGCAGCTGGCCGCCGCGCTGTGGAAGCAGCGCGCCCACGGCGATGTCGCCTCCGCCGGCACGAAGCCCGCCACCCGGGTGCACCCCCGCGCGGTAGCCGTTGCCCACCGCCACCACCTCGACCTCGACCCGACCGCCACCGCCCACGTCACCGACGTCGTCCGTCGCGACGACCTGGTGATCGCCGTCTGTGACAACGCCCACGAGGAACTGACCGGCCCGATCCGCCCCCGCCTGCACTGGTCGGTCCCGGACCCGGTGCGCGTGGACACCGACGAGGCGTTCGAGGCCGCCTACGCCGACCTGGCCGACCGCGTCGACCGGCTCGCGCCCGCCATCCTGCCCGGAGGTCCCCGATGACCGACACCACCGCCCATCCCCAGGAGATCACCCTCGACCAGCAGGTCGCCCTGCACACCGCCGCGACCCGACTTGCTGAGGAGTTCGACGGCATCTACGGCACCGAGACCATCGAGCGGTTCCTGCAGACCAGCTACGACCAGTTCGCCACCGCCGCCAGCATCGCGAACTACCTGCCGCTGCTCGCCGAGCGCTTCGCCCGCCAGCGACTGCGGGCCCTCGCCCGGGTCGAGGGACACCACCGTGACGGCCGCCCGGTGGTGCTGTTTCTGTGCACCCACAACGCCGGCCGCTCCCAGATGGCCTTGGGATTCTTCACCCACCTGGCCGGCGACCACGCGCTCGCCTGGTCCGGTGGCAGCGAGCCCGGCATCGAGATCAACCCCTCCGCGACCGCGGCGATGGCCGAACGTGGAATCGACATCTCGGAAGAGTTCCCCAAGCCGTGGACGGACGAGGTGGTCCGCGCCGCCGACGTCGTGGTCACGATGGGCTGCGGCGACGCCTGCCCCGTCTTTCCCGGCACCCGCTACGAGAACTGGACCGTGGACGACCCCGCCGGGCTCGACCTGGCCGACGTGCGGCCGATTCGCGACGAGATCGAGCGCCACGTCCGTCGCCTGCTCGACGAGCTGAACGTCCCCGCCACCCGCTAACCCAACCTGCCCGACGATCCGGGACAGCAACACCATGGGAGAGACAGACTGATGACCATCGCACTTCGGCGGCGCCTGCTGGCCGAGTTCATCGGCACCGCGCTGCTGGTCACGGCCGTGGTCGGCTCCGGCATCATGGCCACCACGCTCTCCCCCGGCGACGTCGGCCTCCAACTGCTGGAGAACTCCACCGCCACCGCGTTCGCCCTCGGCGCGCTGATCCTGATCTTCGGCCCGGTCTCCGGCGCGCACTTCAACCCGGTCGTCTCCGCCGCTGACTGGTTTCTCGGCCGCCGCGCCGGCACCGGCCTCACCGCCCGAGACCTGGGCGGCTACGTCGTGGCGCAGGTGCTGGGTGCGATCGCCGGATCAGTGCTGGCGAACCTGATGTTCGACCTCGCCGCCGTCGACTTCTCCGGCAAGGACCGCGCCGCCGGTCACCTCTGGCTCGGTGAGGTCGTTGCCACCACCGGCCTGATCCTGCTGATCTTCGCCCTCGCCCGCTCCGGCCGCGCCGCGGTCGCACCCGCCGCCGTCGGCGCCTACATCGGCGCCGCCTACTGGTTCACCTCGTCGACCTCGTTCGCCAACCCGGCGGTCACCATCGGCCGCGCGTTCACCGACACCTTCGCCGGCATCGCCCCGACCTCGGTGCCCGGCTTCGTCCTGGCCCAGTTTGTGGGCCTTGTCGTCGGCGTCGGCCTGCTCGCGGCCCTCTACCCCGACGCGGGCGCCGCCGCCGACCAGGTCGTCGTCCCCACGGACGAGGACGCCGCCGTCGGCCGCCGCTCGTGACAACACCGCGCCCACACGGCACCAGCGACCCGGTCCACCTGTTCCCCGACCCCCTCCGACAAGCCGGTCAACCGGCCCTCGCACCGCACGGAAGGCACCCGATGAGCGACAAGCCCAGCGTCCTGTTCGTCTGCGTCCACAACGCCGGCCGCTCCCAGATGGCCGCCGGTTGGCTGCGCCACCTCGCCGGCGACACCGTCGAGGTCCGCTCCGCCGGCTCCGCGCCCGCCGACCAGGTCAACCCCGCCGCCGTCGAGGCCATGCGCGAGGTCGGCATCGACATCACCGACCAGACCCCCAAGCTCCTGGAGTACGAGACCGCGGAGTCCTCCGACGTCATCGTCACCATGGGCTGCGGCGACGCATGCCCCGTCTTCCCCGGCAAGCGCTACGAGGACTGGAAGCTAGAAGACCCCGCCGGCAAGGGCGTAGACGCCGTCCGGCCCATCCGCGACGAGATCCGCACCCGCGTGGAGAAGCTCCTCACCGAGCTACGCCCCACCGCCTGACCTCGCCCTCGTTGCCGCCCGCCTGTTCCCATCCGGCGGGCGGCTCACCTCGGCCACACCTACCGACAGGCCATCGCCACCGCCGGCACCGGCTGCGCCGCTCTCGACGCCGAGCGGTAGCTGGCTGCCCTGTCCTGACCGGCGCCGCCCGAGGTCCGGCCTGATTCTCAGGAAGCGACAAGCCTTAGCATCGTCGGCATGGCAACGCGGCTTGTGCAAATCAACATGAAGGCTCGGGACGACTCCGCGCTGGGTAATTTCTGGGCGGAGGCGCTTGGCTGGGAAGTTTCCAGCGAGGGACCCGGCGTGACCAACCTCGAACCTGAGGGCTTCGTCTACCCCGATCCCGCCGCCGTCTGCCTCGACCTCATCGCCTCCCCGGAACCCAAGACGGTGAAGAACCGTGTGCACGTCGACCTCGCCACCACCTCGGCGGCCCATCACGCGGAGCTGGTCACGCGCCTGAAGGATCTCGGCGCAACACCCGCCGACGTAGGCCAGGGCGACGTCCCATGGACGGTCATGGCCGACCCGGAGGGCAACGAGTTCTGCGTGCTGGACTGGCACGACCCGATCCGAGACACCGGACCGATCGCCGCGGTAATGGTCGACTGCGCGGATCCGCGAACCATGGCCCGCTTCTGGGGCAGAGCCATGGACTGGACCCTGCACGAGGTGACCGACCACAACGCGCTACTGCGCTCCGCCAAGGGCGTCGGCCCCTATCTGCAGTTCACCCGCACACCCGACGTGAAGACCGTGTGGAACCGCGTCCATCTCGACCTTCGCCCATACCCAGGTGACGACCTGCAGGCCGAGGCGGCCAGACTGCGGACGCTGGGCGCCACCGACATCGACCTCGATGTCCCGTGGACGGTCCTCGCCGACCCGGAAGGCAACGAGTTCTGCCTCCTCGCCCCCGGCTGACCCAAACCCCTCTTGGGGAGCGCCGCCGCCTGATCCGCCTACTGGCAGCCGTGGGACAGGGTGGAGACGGCCAGGAGAGTGCGCGGGTCGAACCGGGTCGTCCAGGGCTGGCCTGCCTCGGTGCGGACCTCGATCTCGTGGTCGCTCAGGAATCGAGCGGTACCGAAGGTGCCCTCGGGGCCAAGCCCATCGAATGGCGTGGCGAAGCATGCGAGGTCCTGGTTGGCCTCCCGCCTCCTCAGCCCCTCCCGGGACCGGATACGTAAGACATCGAAGCCCGCCATGAATTCGGGGTAGTGCAGCAGGACCACCTCGAACGAACCGCCTGGGGAAAGGGCTACCACCTCATCCCCGTCTGGCTCCGCGCCGTAGAGCGGCGGCCCCAAGAACTCGACGCCACTACAAGCCGCCATCAACGCCAACACGGTCGCGACCACAACCGCCGCCCGCGCCAGTGCGGGCCGCAGAACAAGCCACCCCGCGATGCCGAGCAGCACCGATGCGGCGAACAGCACAGCCGCCACGACTGACGAGCGGCCGAACGGCATGAGGTGTACGTAGTGCCACGGATTGCGCCAGGCAACGAGCACGGCTGACACAGCAACGACGACCAGCCCGGTGAGCACGACTGCCATCACCCGCCGACGCACGATGTTCATCGGTCGCTGCTCGATCCCCCGCTCGATCACTCGTTCATCGTGATTGATCGCCCAGCTACCTCCAAGCTGTCACGCAGGTCCTGAGAGCAGACCTCGCCGGCGGCCGGCTGTCCGACTCCCCCGCGATCGGCACAACGGTGCTGCGGGCCTTCCGCCCGGTCGTCGCCAAAGCGGGCCTTGACCCGCGCGACTGGACTCATCGCGAACTGCGACAGCTTCACCCAGCTACGACAAGAGGGCACATCCATCGATTGAATGCGCCCTCTGAGCTGCGTCGGGACGGCCGGATTCGAACCGACGATATGGCGCGCCTCATCCGGCAGGTCAGACGGCTTCCGGCGAAGAGCACTGCGTGAAGCCGATGTGCCTGTGGTCGACGACGGGCCCGGTGCACGTCTGCCGGGTGATACCCCGGCTACCGAACCTGTCCTGCCGGCTATCGATGGTGACCTGCACGGCACCTGCGGCATCGGCGACGTAGGCGGTGCGGATCGGGTCACCTTCGGTCGTCGGCCGGGTCTCGGCGAGGCGGGCGGGCCGGCGTGCCTCCACCGCGTCGAGGAAGCAGGTGATCGCCGCATCCGGCAGGCCTTCGGACTGGCGCAGCAGGTGGCTGCCGCAGTCCAACTCAGCCGCCGACTTCCCCGCCGCGTTCGCACCCACGGGTGGCGGGGATGGGTTCGTCCCGCGGTCGGCCGTGGCCGAGACGGCAGCGAACACCCCAACGGCGGTGAGGACGGTGGCCGCCGCCACGCCGCCAGCCACACGCTTCCGGCGCAAGGTCTCTCCGCGGGCGCGAACCTGCGCTGGTGGCGCCAGCTTCAGGGCGGCGGTGTCGTGCTTGAGGCCCGCGATTGCCTCACGGATGTGTGCTGACATCGGAAACCTTCCCTTCGTCGTCGGTACCGAGCAGCGGAGCGAGCGCCGCCCGCGCGCGGGCCAGGTAGACCTTGACGGTGCCGGCGGGCATGCGGGTGGTCTCGGCAATCTCGGCGATCGGAAGGTCGCAGAGATAGTGCAGGACCACGACCCGCCGTTGCGCCTCCGGCAGCCGGCGTAGCGCCGCCATCACCGCGATCCGGTCCGGCGTCGGTTCGGCAGCCGTCACGGGCGGGCCGAGCCTGGCCCGCGCGGCCAGCCAGCGCCGGACACTGCGCCATCAGTTGGCCGCCACCCGCCACGCCACGGTCCGTACCCACGCCTCCGGGTCCTCGTAGCCCGACAGCCACGACCACCGTATCCAGGCGCGGGCGTACGCCTCCTGCACGGCGTCCTGGGCCTCGCCGAGGTCGCCGCAGACGGCATACACCTGGTGCACAACGCGCGCCGAGGTCGCTGTGTAAAAGGCGTCAAAGTCGTCGGCCGCACCCATCCGCACCGTCCCTCTCCATGGCCGTCACAGATATACACACCGCTGAGGGCGCCCTGGTTACAGCCGCCGACGGTACGGTGGCGCTGCCTGTCCGGTTGATCGAAGCGAATCCCGGCCTGACGCGGTGCCGCGAGCTGCCGCTCTGCGCCAGGCCAGCGCCCGTGCCGGAGTGGAGTGCCGTTCCGGTGGGCAACCGATCACCGGCCGGTGGCAGGGTAACGATGGACCATCCGTGTTCTTGACCGGCGTGGTCCCCAGGAAGCCAGAAAGGCCGGCCCGATGTCTCGGACCAGCCCTTTGACCTGCTGTTTTATGCTGTCGGGACGGCCGGATTCGAACCGACGACCCCTTGACCCCCAGTCAAGTGCGCTACCAAACTGCGCCACGTCCCGATGCCCCCGCGCGGTGTTCCCCGCGGCAGCCGGTACAGCTTAGCGCAAGATCTTCAGACCCGCGCACAGGCCCCACCAGCGCCGCATGCCACTCCCCCTAGAGCGTCCTAGGAAAGAAGCCGCCGGGGACGGGTCCCCGGCGGCTTCTCTGCGGATGGGTCAGCCGTGGGCCTTGCCGCGGCCGCCCGGGCCGAGCTTCTTGCGGGGGCGAACCGAGATGTCGATGGGGCTGCCCTCGAAGCCGAACTCCTCGCGAAGCTTGCGCTCCACGAACCGCTGGTAGCCGGCGTCGAGCGGGCCCGTGGTGAAGAGCACGAAGCGCGGCGGGGACACGCCCGCCTGGGTGGCGAAGAGGATTCGGGGGGCGCGGCCGCCGCGTACCGGGTGCGGGGTGGCCTGGACCAGCGCGGTGAGCCACTGGTTGAGCTGGGCGGTCGGGATGCGGGTCTCCCAGCTCGCCAGGGCCTTGCGCAGCGCCGGGGCGAGCTTGTCGACCGCCCGGCCGGTCTTCGCCGACAGGTTCAGCCGGATCGCCCAGGGGATGCGGCGCAGCTCCCGGTCGATCTCCTTGTCCAGGTAGTAGCGGCGCTCGCCGTCGACGAGGTCCCACTTGTTGAAGGCGATGACCAGGGCCCGGCCGGCCTCCACCACCATGGTGAGGATGCGCTGGTCCTGCTCGCTGATCACCTCGCTGGAGTCGAGCAGCACCACGGCCACCTCGGCCGCCTCGATGGCCGAGGCGGTGCGCAGGCTGGCGTAATATTCCGTGCCGCTGGCCTTGCCGACCCGCTTGCGCAGGCCGGCGGTGTCGACCAGCTGCCAGGTCTCCCCGCCGATCTCCACCAGGCTGTCCACTGGGTCGACGGTCGTGCCGGCGACCGCGTCGACCACCGCCCGCTCCTCACCGGAGAAGCGGTTGAGCAGGCTGGACTTGCCGACGTTGGGACGACCGACCAGGGCTACGCGGCGCGGGCCGCGCGGGCGATTCTCCACGATCTTCGGCGCCTCGGGCAGCGCCTCCATGATGGCGTCGAGCAGGTCGCCGGAGCCGCGGCCGTGCAGGGCGGAGACCGGGTACGGCTCGCCGAGGCCGAGCGACCAGAGCGCGGTCGACTCCATCTCGATGGCGGTGTTGTCGGCCTTGTTCGCGACCAGGATCACCGGCTTGGCGCTGCGCCGCAGCATCTTCACGGCGGCCTCGTCCACATCGGTCGAGCCGACCATGGCGTCGACCACGAAGAGCACCACGTCGGCGGTGACGACGGCCGTCTCGGCCTGGGCGGCGATGGCCGCAGCCCGGTCCTTGGCGTCCGGCTCCCAACCGCCGGTGTCCACCACGGTGAACGCGCGGCCGTTCCACTGCGCGTCGTAGGGCACCCGGTCCCGGGTCACCCCGGGGATGTCCTCGACGACCGCCTGCCGGCGGCCGATGATCCGGTTGACCAGCGTGGACTTGCCCACGTTGGGGCGGCCGACCACGGCCACCACCGGCTGCGGGCCGGTCGGCTCACCGGGCTCGACCTCCGGCTCGCGCAGCTCGACCCAGCCGCCGAAGTCCTCGCTCATGCCACACCCCGCTCGCTGAGCAGCGCGCGCAGCCGGGCGACGACCTCGTCGATGCCCAGCTCGGTGGTGTCCAGCACGACCGCGTCGGCGGCCTGCTGGAGCGGGTTGACCTTGCGGGTCGAGTCGAGCTTGTCCCGGCGGGCCAGGTCGGCGGCGGTCGCCACGACGTCGGCGGCGTCCTCGGCGCTGCGCCGCTGGGCGCGGGCCGCCTCCGAGGCGGTCAGGTAGACCTTCAGGTCGGCGTCGGGCGCCACCACCGAGCCGATGTCGCGGCCTTCGACCACGATCCGGCCGGCGTCGGCGATCACCTGCCGCTGCCGGGCGACCAGCAGCTCGCGGACCGCGCCCACGGCGGCCACCGCGGAGACCGCGCCGGTCACCTCGGGACCGCGGATCTCCTTGGCCACGTCGACGCCGTCGGCGGTCACGCCGTACCCCTGGGGGTCGGTGCCGATGCGCAGGTCGACCTCGCCGGCGACCTTGGCCACCGACTCGGTGTCGGTCAGGTCGACCCCGGAGCGCAGCACCGCCCAGGTGAGCGCCCGGTACATGGCGCCGGTGTCGAGGTAGCGGGCGCCGAGGCTGACCGCGAGCCGCCGCGACACGGTGGACTTACCCGAACCGGACGGCCCGTCCACAGCGACCACGCAGCGCCCGGCCCGTACGTTTTGCTCCACCGTTGTCCTCCTCAGCCCGTACCTCGCGGGTCGCCGTGATCTCCGGCGCCGTTGAGCGGTTGTCTTTCCTCGTCAATCATCCCGCGCCGCGCGGGTCGGCCGCGCGCCATGCCACCGAAGGCGCCCGCGGGCCGCGTCGAAGCCTACCGGGAGCCGTACCCCGATCGTCGGGGTCAGTCACCCACGGCCTTGAACAGGGCGGCGACCTCCGCGTTGGTCAGCCGGCGCAGCCGCCCGGTGCGCAGGTCGCCGAGCTTGATCGGACCGATCGAGGTACGGATCAGCCGGGACACCGGGTGTCCCACCTCGCCCATCAGGCGCCGGACGATGTGCTTGCGCCCCTCGTGCAGGGTCAGCTCCACCTGGGCGGTTTTGCCCAGGGTGCCCACCACTCTGAAGGAGTCGACCTTCACCGGCCCGTCCTCCAGCTCGACGCCGGCCGTCAGCCGCTTGCCCAGGTTGCGCGGGATCGGCCCGGCCACCTCGGCGAGGTAGGTCTTGAGCACCTCGTACGACGGGTGCATGAGCTTGTGGGCAAGGGTGCCGTCGTTGGTGAGCAGGAGCAGGCCCTCGCTGTCGGCGTCGAGCCGCCCGACGTGGTAGACCCGCTGCTCCAGCCGCGCGCCGATGAAGTCGGCGAGCTCGGTGCGGCCCTTCTCGTCGGCCATGGTGGTGACCACCCCGCGCGGCTTGTTCATCGCCACGTAGACCAGGCGGACGTCGGCCTGGAGCCGCTCGCCGTCGACGTGGATGACGTCGCGCGCCGGGTCGGCCTTGTCGCCGAGCTGGGCCACCCGGCCGTTGACGGTGACCCGGCGTCGGAAGATCAGGTCCTCGCAGGCGCGCCGCGAACCCACCCCCGCGGCGGCGAGCACCTTCTGGAGGCGCTCGGCACCTTCATAGACGGGGGCGTCGGGCTTCGGGGCACGGTCATCACGTCGCATCGGCAAGCTCTTCTACGTCGTCGGGGAGGAAGGGGGCCAGGGGCGGCAGGTCGTCCACCGAGTTCAGCCCCAGCTTCTCCAGGAACATCGTGGTGGTCCGGTAGAGGAACGCACCGCTGTCCGCTTCGGTGCCGCACTCCTCGACCAGGCCCCGGGACACCAGCGTACGGATCACCCCGTCGCAGTTGACACCCCGGATGGCGGAGATCCGCGACCGGGTCACCGGCTGCTTGTAGGCGATCACCGCGAGGGTCTCCAGCGCGGCCTGGGTCAGCCGGACCGACTGGCCCTCCAAGACGAACCGCTCGACGTAGGTCGCGTATTCCGGGCGGGTGTAGAGACGCCAGCCACCCGCGGCCCGGCGCAGCTCGAAGCCGTGCCCCGCGGCCGTGTAGCCGGCCGCGATCTCGTCCAGCATCGGGCCGATCCGCTCCGGGGACTGCTCCAGCACCTGGGCCAGGGTCAGCTCGCTGACCGGCTGGTCCACCACCAGCAGGATGGCCTCCAGCGCGCCGCGCAGCTCCGCGTCGGCCAGGACGGGCGCGGACTCCGGCGGCGGCGCCGCCCGCCGCCCCCGCTTCCCGGGTACGCCGCCCGCGCCGCCCTCCCCCTCCGGCTCGCCGGGTCGGCCGTCGCCACCGACCGCGGTCTCCTCGGAGATCTTGGTACGGTCCGGCCCCTCAGGGGGCACGCCCGTACCAAGATCGGGGCCAGCCTCCAGCCTCGGTGGGGAGATCTTGGAAGGATCCGGCCCCTCCGGGGGCCATTCCTTTCCAAGATCTGCCGAGGGCTCCGGCGCCGCGTCTTCGGACGGCGCGCTGACGGGTTCGGCGTCCGGGGCGGAGCCGGCGGGAGCGGCGGCCTCGGCGTCGGTGGCGGGCTCGGGCTCCGTCGCCGACGGCGGCGGGGCGGGGCGCTCCCACGGGGGGATCCAGGCGGCGGCCTGGTCGGCCAGCGAGTCGCGGCGTTCCTCGTCGCTCATCGGGTCACTCCTGGGTCGGCGCGACGTCGTCCGCCGCAGCGGAAGGGGCGTCCGCGGGCGGGGTGGCCGGCTCGGGGTTGCCGGCGTACTCGTCGATGGTCAGCTCGGTGCCACCGTCGGCGGAGCCGGTCCAGCGCACGGTCAACTCCTCCAGCGCCTGCTCCTGAACGAAGGCCACCAGCCCCTGCCGGTAGAGCTCCAGCAGCGCGAGGAAGCGGGCCACCACCTCCAGGGTCATCTCGCAGTCGGCGCAGAGCAGCGAGAAGCTGGCGATGCCGGCGCGGCGCAGCCGCTCGGAGATGATCTCGGCGTGCTCGCGGACGCTGACCCGGACCATGTGCACGTGCGCGATGGACACCTCGGGCACCGGCTTCGGGGTCATCGCCTTGAGCGCCAGCTTGAGCAGCCGCTCCGGGCCGATCCCGAGCACCAGGTCGGGCAGCGCCTCGGCGTACCGGGGTTCCAGGGTGACCGCCCGCGGGTAGCGCCGGCCGCCGACCGACTCCAGCTCGGCGATGTGCGCCGCCGCCTCCTTGTACGCCTTGTACTGCAACAGCCGGGCGAAGAGCAGGTCCCGGGCCTCCAGGAGGGCCAGGTCCTCCTCGTCCTCCACCTCGGCGGCGGGCAGCAGCCGGGCCGCCTTGAGGTCCAGCAGCGTCGCGGCGACCAGCAGGAACTCGCTGGTCTCGTCCAGGTCCCACTGGTCGCCCATGGCCCGCAGGTAGGCGATGAACTCGTCGGTGACCTTGTGCAGGGCCACCTCGGTGACGTCGAGCTTGTGCTTGCTGATGAGCTGGAGCAGCAGGTCGAACGGGCCGGTGAAGTTGTCCAGCCGGACGGTGAAGCCGCTGGTCTCCTCGACGGTGGCCGGGTCGGCCGGCACCACGCCGTCGACCTCGGCGGCCAGCTCGGCGGCGGCCACCGGGTCGGCGGCGCCGTGCGGCGGGTCGAGGGGCGGTGCGGTCACCGGCAAACCGTAGTCCACGACGGGGACACCCGGCGTGCGGCCTACCGCTCCGCCTGGGCGGCGATCACCTCGCGGGCGAGCTGGCGGTAGTTGCGCGCGCCGGAGGAGGCCGGGTCGAGGGTGGTGATCGGGGCGCCGGCCACCGTCGACTCGGGGAACTTCACGGTCTTGGTGATCACCGTCTGGTAGACCTTGTCGCCGAACGCCTCCACCACCCGCTGGAGCACCTGGCGGCAGTGGGTGGTGCGGCTGTCGTACATGGTGGCGAGGATGCCCTCGAGCTCCAGGTCGAAGTTGAGCCGCTCGCGCACCTTGTCGATGGTGTCCAGCAGCAGCGCGACACCGCGCAGGCTGAAGAACTCGCACTCCAGCGGGATGAGCACGCCGTGCGCCACGGTCAGCGCGTTGATCGCCAACAGGCCCAGCGAGGGCTGGCAGTCGATCAGGATGAAGTCGTACTCCTTGCGGATCGTGCGGAGCACCCGGGCCAGGGCCATCTCCCGGGCGACCTCGTTGACCAGCTGGATCTCGGCGGCGGAGAGGTCGATGTTGGCCGGCAGCAGGTGCAGCCCGGCCACGTCGGTCTTGATCAGCACGTCCTCGGCGGTGACGTCGTCCTGCATGAGCAGGTTGTAGACCGACAGGTCGAGGTTGTGCGGGTTGACGCCGAGGCCGACGGAGAGGGCGCCCTGCGGGTCGAAGTCGACCAGCAGCACCTTGCGGCCGTACTCGGCGAGCGCGGCGCCCAGGTTGATGGTGGTCGTGGTCTTGCCGACGCCACCCTTCTGGTTGGCCATCGCGATGATCCGCGCCGGGCCGTGCCGGTCGGTCGGCATCGGCTCCGGGATCGGCTTGCGCATGGTGTATGCGGCCGGGTCGGCGGGGCCGAGATCGGCGCCGAGCGTCGCCTGCTGCTCGCGGAGCTCCGACGTCCAGGTCTCGGCACGGTCACCGTTTCCTGCCATGTCCTCGTTGCCCCCTCCCGACGACCACCCGGCGTCGGAGCCGTCCGACGTCCCTCGCGGCGCCGCTGCGCACCCCCGGTCCGTCACCCCTGGAGGCCCGCGCCGATGCCGACTGTACGCCACGCGCCAGCAGCGCGTTCGGTAGCGGGTCGGCGTGTCGGAGCGGGTGCTCAGCCGAGACGCTGTTTCGTTCGCGACTGCGGGGCTCGCAACCCCGGCTCACTCCTCGCGCTCACCCGTGGGCCCGGGGGTGGGCGGTCGCGTAGACCTCCCGCAGCCGTTCCACGGTGACCAACGTGTACACCTGGGTGGTGGTCACCGAGGCGTGGCCGAGCAGTTCCTGCACCACCCGCACGTCGGCGCCGCCGTCGAGCAGATGGGTGGCGTACGAGTGGCGCAGGGTGTGCGGGGAGACCGCGTCGGCCCCGTCGACCGGCAGGCCGGCCCGCTCGGCGGCGGCGCGCAGCACGGTCCAGGCGCCCTGCCGGGTAAGCGCGCCGCCACGGGCGTTGACGAAGACCGCCGGGGTGCCCCGGCCGGCGGCGAGCAGCGCCGGGCGGCCCCGGACCAGCCAGGCGCGCAGCGCCTCGGCCGCGTACCCGCCGACCGGCACGAGCCGGGTCTTGCCGCCCTTGCCGTGCAGCAGCACGGTCCCGGCGTCGAGGTCGAGGTCGTCCACGGCGGCGCCGATCGCCTCGGAGATGCGCGCCCCGGTGCCGTACAGGAACTCCAGCAGCGCCCGGTCGCGCAGCGCGCGGGGCGCTGCCTCGCCGGTGGTGGTGACCGGGCCGGCGGTCTCCAGCAGCCGGACCACGGCGTCGACCGGCAGCGCCCGGGGCAGCCGGCGCGACGGGGTGGGTGGGCGGACGTCGCGGCTGGGGTCGGCACCGGCCATCCCCTCGCGGAGCGCGAAGCGGTGCAGGCCGCGTACGGCGCTGGCCGCGCGGGCGGCGGAGGAGACGGCGAGCGGCGGGTGGTCGGCGTCGCCGGCGCGCAGGCGGGCCAGGTGCGCCTCGACCTCGGTGGCGCCGACGGCGGACAGGTCGGTCACCCCGGCGGCGGCCAGGGTGGACAGGTAGCGGTCCAGGTCCCGACGGTAGGAGGCGAGGGTGTTCGCGGACAGTCCCCGCTCGACGGTGAGGTGGTCCAGGTAGCCCCGGACGGCACGGCGCAGGGCCGGCGCGGGCTCCACGCCCGCACCGGCCCGTTCCGTGGTTGAACTCAGGCCAGCACCTCGGCCAGCGGCAGCACGTCCATGCCGTGCGCCTCGGCGACCGGGCCGTAGACGACCTGGCCGGCGTGGGTGTTCAGGCCGAGGGCGAGCGCCGGGTCGTTGCGCAGCGCCCCGCGCCAGCCCTGGTTCGCCAGTTCGAGGGCGTACGGCAGGGTGACGTTGGTCAGCGCGTAGGTGCTCGTGTTCGGCACCGCGCCGGGCATGTTCGCCACGCAGTAGAAGATCGAGTCGTGCACCTTGTAGACCGGGTCGGCGTGCGTGGTCGGGCGCGAGTCCTCGAAGCAGCCGCCCTGGTCGATGGCGATGTCGACGAGCACGCTGCCCGGCTTCATCCGGGAGACCAGCTCGTTGGAGATGAGCTTCGGGGCCTTCGCGCCGGGCACCAGCACCGCGCCGATGACCAGGTCGGCGTCGACGACGGCGCGCTCGATCTCGTACGCGTTGGAGGCGACGGTCTGCAGGTGGCCCCGGTAGATGGCGTCGGCCTGGCGCAGCCGGGCGACGTTCTTGTCCAGCAGCAGCACCTCGGACTGCAGGCCGAGCGCGATGGCGGCGGCGTTCAGCCCGGAGACGCCGGCGCCGATGACCACGGTCTTGGCCGCGTACACGCCGGAGACGCCGCCGGGCAGCACGCCCCGGCCACCGCCGGTGCGCATCATGTAGAAGGCGCCCACCTGCGGGGCGAGCCGGCCGGCCACCTCGGACATCGGGGCGAGCAGCGGCAGCGAGCGGTCCGGCAGCTCGACGGTCTCGTAGGCGATGCCGGTGACCTTCCGGTCCAGCAGCGCGTCGGTGCACTCCTTCGAGGCGGCCAGGTGCAGGTAGGTGAAGAGCACCTGTCCCTCGCGCATCCGGTGGTACTCCTCGGCGACCGGCTCCTTGACCTTGAGCACCAGCTCGGCGGTGTCCCAGACCTCGTCGGCGGTGGCCAGGATCTTCGCGCCGGCGGCGGCGAACTCGTCGTCGGTGATGCTGGAGCCCACGCCCGCGCCGGACTCGACGAAGACCTCGTGGCCGTGGCGGGTGAACTCGTTGACGCCCGCGGGCGTGATCGCCACGCGGTACTCGTGGTTCTTGACCTCGCGTGGGATTCCGACCTTCACGATGCAGACACCTTCCTCCGGGGCAGCTCACCCCCGACGCGCGGCGCCGCGACGGCCCCTTTGCCGACGCGGTCCACCGGTCCCGCCGGCGGCAGTCTAGGCGCGTGGGAACCCCACGGAGGCCAACACAGTGACATCCGGTGCCCGGTCGTGCTGACGGTGTGTCAGGCATCGAGCGGGCTGAGCGGTGGAGACCGCCTCAGCCGTCAGGACAATGTTCGGTAAATATCCTCCCACCGTGAGGGCTGCGGTGCGGACAGGACGGCAGTGGATCACTAAGGTGTCCGCTCATGACCACTCCTCCTTACCAGCAGTACCCGCAGGGCGTCTCGGACAAGAGCAAGACCATCGCGGGCATCCTCGGCATCCTGCTCGGCACCTTCGGTGCCGGCCGGTTCTACATGGGTGACACCAAGACCGGCGTGCTCCAGCTCGTGGTGAGCCTGGTGACCTGCGGCCTCGGCGGCATCTGGGGCCTCATCGACGGCATCCTGATCCTCGTCAACGGCGGGGTCGACGGGCAGGGGCGCCCGCTGCGCGACTGAGCGCCGACAACAGCGGAAAGGGGCCGCGCGGTGTACGCACCGCGCGGCCCCTTCATCGTTCCTTCCGGCTAGCGGGGCAGCGGCGCCTCGGGGCGGCGCACCTCGGCGAAGCCGGTCTCCCGGGCGCGGGCGGCCGCGAGCAGCCCGGCCACGCAGGAGGCGTTGGTGATCTCGCCGGCGAGGACCATCCGGACCGCCTCGTCGAGGTCGACCCGGACCACCTGGAGGTCGGCCTCCTCGTCGCGCCGGTCGTGGCGCAGCTCGGCGGGCACGTCGGCCAGGTCGCGGGCCAGGAAGATCCGGAGCACCTCGTTGCTGAACCCGGGCGAGCTGTGCAGGTCGACCAGGACGTCGATGCGGCCGGCGGTGAGGTCGGCCTCCTCGGCCAGCTCGCGGGCCGCCGCGGCGGCCAGGTCCTCGCCCCGGACGTCCATCAGCCCGGCCGGCAGCTCCCACAGGTGCCGGCCCACCGGGTGCCGGTACTGCCGGATCAGCACCACCTGGCCCGCGTCGTCGAGGGCCACCACGGCCACCGCGCCGACGTGCGTCACGTAGTCGCGGGTGGCGGTGCCCCCGCCGGGCATGGTGACGTCGTCGCTGACCACCGAGAAGATCCGGCCGGACCAGATCTCCCGGTGCCCGGTCACCTCGTACCGGTGCTCGACCGCGCTCATGAGGCGGCCGCGGCCTTCGCCGCCGCCGCGCCGCCGTTGCGGGCCGCCTTCTTCGCCGCCGCGGCCTCCGCCGGGGCGTCCAGGTCGACCGGGAGCTGGTCGGACTCGGAGTACGCCACGGCGGCCTTCACGAACGCGGCGAAGAGCGGGTGCGGCCGGGTCGGCCGGCTCTTCAGCTCCGGGTGCGCCTGGGTGGCCACGAAGAACGGGTGCAGGTTCCGGTCCAGCTCGACGAACTCGACCAGCCGGCCGTCCGGCGAGGTGCCGGAGATGGTCAGGCCGGCCTTGGTGAGCTGGTCGCGGTACGCGTTGTTCACCTCGTACCGGTGCCGGTGCCGCTCGCTGACCTCGGTGCTGCCGTACGCCTCGGCGACCAGCGAGCCCTCGGCCAGCTTCGCCGGGTACGCGCCGAGCCGCATGGTGCCGCCCAGGTCGCCCTTGCCGGCGACGATGTCCTCCTGGTCGGCCATGGTGGCGATGACCGGGTGGGTGGCCTCCTCGTCGAACTCCAGCGAGTTCGCCCCGTCCAGGTTGGCCAGGTGGCGGGCCACCTCGATGGTCATGCACTGGAGGCCGAGGCAGAGCCCGAGCAGCGGGATGCCGTTCTCCCGGGCGTACCGGGCGGTGCCGATCTTGCCCTCGATGCCACGGACGCCGAAGCCGCCGGGGATCACGATGCCGTCGACGCCGGCCAGGGCCGCCGCCGCGCCGGCCGGGGTGACGCAGTCGTCGCTGGGCACCCAGCGCAGCTGCACCCGGGCCCGGTGGCCGAAGCCGGCGGCCCGGATCGCCTCGCTCACCGACAGGTAGGCGTCGGGGAGGTCGACGTACTTGCCGACCAGCGCCACGGTCACCGTATGGCGGGGCTGGTGCACCCGGTCGAGCAGGTCGTCCCAGCGGGTCCAGTCCACGTCCCGGAAGGAGAGGCCGAGCCGGCGCACCACGTACGCGTCGAGGCCCTCGCGGTGCAGCACCTTGGGGATGTCGTAGATGCTCGGCGCGTCCGGCGCGGCGGTGACCGCCTCCCGGTCGACGTCGCAGTAGAGCGAGAGCTTCTCCTTGACCTTGTCCGGGATCTCCCGGTCGCAGCGCAGCACCAGGGCGTCCGGCTGGATGCCGATGCTGCGCAGCTGGGCCACCGAGTGCTGGGTCGGCTTGGTCTTCAGCTCGCCGGACGGCGCCAGGTAAGGCACCAGCGACACGTGCAGGTAGAAGCAGTTGTCCCGGCCCAGGTCGTGCCGGACCTGGCGGATCGCCTCCAGGAACGGCAGCGACTCGATGTCGCCGACCGTGCCGCCGACCTCGGTGATCACCACGTCGGGGACCTGGCCGTCCGCGTCCGGGTCGGCCATGCCGAGGATCCGGGCCTTGATCTCGTTGGTGATGTGCGGGATGACCTGAACGGTGTCGCCCAGGTATTCGCCGCGCCGCTCCTTGGCGATCACCGCCGAGTAGATCTGCCCGGTGGTGACGTTCGCCTTGCCGGACAGGTCCCGGTCGAGGAACCGCTCGTAGTGGCCGACGTCGAGGTCGGTCTCGGCACCGTCCTCGGTGACGAAGACCTCGCCGTGCTGGAACGGGTTCATCGTCCCGGGGTCGACGTTGAGGTACGGGTCGAGCTTCTGCATCACCACGCGCAGCCCGCGCGCGCTGAGCAGATTGCCGAGGCTGGAGGCGGTGAGGCCCTTACCCAGCGAGGAGGCGACGCCCCCGGTGACGAAAATGTGCCTGGTCGTCCGTGCTGAAGGGGCCAAGGCCTGCTCCCGTGTCGTCCGTAGCGGTCGTGCGAACCGCCGTGCCGATCAGCCAAGTGATCACGCGATCCACGGGATTCCACGGTAACACCTCCCCGGCCCCGCAGCGGCGTCGCACCCGCCGTCGGCGCACGTGAAGGCGTATCCGGCTCAGCCGGCGGGCACCTCGGTCGATGCCGGGCCGGGCTGCGCCGGCACCCGGGGCGCCCGGTCGGCGGCGGCGTCCGGCCTCGGCGTACCCCGGTCGGGCTCCGCCGGCCGACCCTCGGGGCCAGCGGCCGCCGGGTCGGGGTCGGGCCGGGCGGCCCCGCCGGCGCCCCGCGCCCCCCCCCCGCACCGCGGACGACCA
>NZ_JBEXLR010000040.1:35721-51093 GCF_040610095.1 Micromonospora sp. NPDC004540 | reverse complement strand
GGGCGCCGTGGCGTCGGCGGCGGTGGGCGCCGGCCCCGGCGGGGGTGGCGGTGGCCCGTCCTGTGCTGCCGCCCCGGGGCGGGGCGGACGGGCAGCGTCCTCGGTCATGCCTCCGATCCTGCTGCCCCGGCCGCCCGAGCGTCCTCAGGACCCGACCCTGACCCCACCCTGAGATCCCGGGCCCGCGAATGTCCGGGGCGTCCCCGTGGTCCGGGGCGGTCCGGCCGTGTGACGATCGGGACGTCGGCCGTCGCCGGCATGCCGTCCCCGACCCGGGAGCCTCCGATCACCAGCACCGTGACCCCGCACCCCCCGCGCCTCTACCGGGCCACCGAGCACCGGCTGGCCGCGGGGGTGGCCGCCGGCCTCGCCGAACACCTGGGCATCTCGGTGCTCCGCGTCCGGGTGGCCTTCATGGTGCTGCTCGGGCTGAGCGGTCTCGGGCTGCTGCTCTACGCCGCCTTCTGGGCGGTGGTCCCGCCCCGGCCCGGCGACACCGCCGTCCCGCCCCGCCGCGACCTCGCCCAGCTGCTGCCCTTCGTGGCGATCGGGCTGGGCGTGCTGCTGCTCCAGGTCGTCGCCTTCGACTCGGTGGGCGCGGCCGGCACCGCCGGCTGGCTGGTCGCCATCATCGCGGTCGGCGCCGGGGTGATCTGGCACCAGTCCGCGCCGGAGCGCCGCCGGCAGTGGGGCGGCTCCATGGCGGTGCCCTGGCTGGGCGCGGTCGTGGAGGAGAGCGACCGGCGCGCGTTCGTGCTCCGCTTCATCGGCGGCGGGGTGCTCGTCGCGGTCGGCATCATCGGCGTGGCGGCGGTCTACTCGCCGGCGCAGAACTTCGACGCGGTGCTCAACGGCATCATCTTCGCGCTGGTCGGGCTGGCCGGGGTGGGCGTGGTGACCGGTCCGGTGCTCTGGCGCACCTGGAACCAGCTCCGCTCGGAGCGCGAGGGCCGGATCCGCGAGCAGGAACGGGCCGAGCTGGCCGCCATGGTGCACGACCAGGTGCTGCACACCCTCGCCCTGATCCAGCGCAACGCCGGCGACGTCAAGACGGTGCAGCGGCTGGCCCGGGGTCAGGAGCGGTCGCTGCGGAACTGGCTCTACAAGCCGACCGCCTCGCCGACCGAGCGCTTCGCGGCCGCGCTGGAGCAGGCCGCCGCCGAGGTGGAGGACACGTTCGCCATCACCGTGGAGACGGTGGTGGTCGGCGACCGGGAGACCGACGAGCGGGTCGGGGCGCTGGTCGCCGCCGCCCGGGAGGCCCTGGTCAACGCGGCCCGGCACGCCGAGGTACGCACCGTCTCGCTCTACGCCGAGGTGGAGCCGGAGCAGGTGAGCGTCTTCGTCCGGGACCGGGGCAAGGGCTTCGACCCGGATACGGTGGAGGATCACCGGCACGGCGTCCGGGGTTCGATCATCGGACGGATGAAGCGGCACGGTGGCCGGGCGGAGATCCGGTCCGAGCCGGGGGAGGGGACCGAGGTCCGGCTGATCCTGCCGATCAGCGGCTCCGGCTCCACGGCGGAAAGGGACAGATGACCATGGTCGAGCAGGAACCGGTCGAGGGCGCGGCACCCCGGGACGGGCGGTTGCGGGTGTTCCTCGTCGACGACCACGCGATGTTCCGGGCCGGCGTCCGCGCCGAGCTGGGCGCGCGCGTCGAGGTGGTGGGCGAGGCCAGCACGGTGGCGGAGGCGGTCACCCGGATCGCGGCCATGCAACCGGACGTGGTGCTGCTCGACGTGCACATGCCGGACGGCGGCGGCCGGGCGGTGCTGGAGGCGATGCGGCGTACCCACCCGCAGGTGCGGTTCCTGGCGCTGAGCGTGTCCGACGCCGCCGAGGACGTGATCGGGCTGATCCGGGCCGGCGCCCGGGGCTACGTCACCAAGACCATCTCGCCGGAGGAGCTGACCGACGCGATCCGGCGGGTGGCCGACGGGGACGCGGTGTTCAGCCCGCGGCTGGCCGGCTTCGTGCTGGACGCCTTCGCGTCCCGGCCGGACGCGCCGGTGGCCGACCCCGAGCTGGATCAGCTCACCAACCGGGAGCGCGAGGTGCTCCGGCTGCTCGCCCGGGGGTACGCGTACAAGGAGATCGCACGGGAGCTCTACATCTCGATCAAGACGGTCGAGACCCACGTCTCCAACGTGCTGCGCAAGCTCCAGATGTCCAACCGGTACGAGTTGTCCCGCTGGGCCGCCGACCGCCGGCTGGTCTGACCGGCCCGGCCGGGCCGGCCCGGGGCGTCACTCGGTGCGCAGCACGGTGAACGCCTCGGCCAGCCGGCCGGTCGGGAGGCCGGCGTTGTCGGCCATCGTGGTGAGCCGGTCCCGGACCCAGGTCGGCACGTCCAGGTGGGCGGTCTGCGACCGGTGCGCCTCCATCGCGGCGATCTTGCGGTCGACCTGGTCGGTCACGTCGACGACGTGGTCCGGGCCGGGCCCGCCGGCGTACCAGATCTCCCGGACCACCCACGGTTCCAGCCCCTCGTCGAGCAGTTCGGGGAAGGCGAAGCGGTTGCGCGAGTCGGGGTAGACGGCGCAGGTGGCGGCCTCGCCGACGGCCAGGTGGTCGGGGTGGCTCGGGCCGGCCAGGTGCTCCCAGCGCCGCAGCGGCGAGCTGGTGAGCACCCGGTCCGGCCGGAACCGGCGGATCGCGGCGCTGATCTGCCGGCGCAGCGTCAGGCTGGGGCTGAGGATGCCGTCGGTGTGGCCGTCGAGGAAGTCGACCCGGTGCACGCCGACCGCTGCGGCCGCGGCCCGCTGCTCCGCCTCGCGCCGGGCCGGCATCTTCTCGCGCGGCGTGTTGTCGAAGCCGCCGGAGTCTCCGCGGGTGGCGATGAGGTAGGCGACCTCGATACCCTCATCCACCCAGCCGGCTATGGTGCCCGCACAGCCGAAGTCGACATCATCCGGATGGGCAAAAACCGCGAGGGTTCGGCGGACGTCGGGAAGGGCCGGAGCGGACGCGGGGAAGCTCACGGCGCTGAGCCTACGCGGGTGGTCTCGCCCCGTGTGGCCGTGTCTTACCTGTTCAGAGGGGTAGGAGCCGGGCCTTTCATGATCTTTTCTCAAGTATCGGCAACGTGGCGGGCAACTAACGTCTTGATAACGGCACCTTCACGCAAAGGGCTGGTGAGTGTCACAGTGGCAGCACCTCACCCCCCGGTGTGAGGCACCCCGTCGGGCCCACCGACCACGTGACGCCGCCTCCACGCGACGGCGCGTGGCCGTCGACCCTGCGCGGTGTCTTCGTCGAAGGGTGTGGCGCCCGGCGGATCGGTACCCCTGGGGTGTCCCGATTTCCTCTGCGGTAACCGGCGACCTGTGGTTCGGGTCGTCGGCGGTGTCACCCCCCAAACGTGCGTGAAACCCACGACGGAACCAGGTTAGAAAGAGGAGGCCCCTCGGAATGAGAGTCTCGAAGCGGGCGAGCGGCGCGCTCGCGGTGGGCGCGGCACTCGCGCTCGTCGCGACCGGCTGCTCCAGCGGCAACGACGACGGCGGCGACGCCAGCGCCAGCAAGGACGGCGCGATCGTCATCGACGGCACCCAGCCGGAGAACCCCCTGGTTCCGGCGAACACCACCGAGACCGGTGGCGGCAAGATCATCGACTGGGTGTGGAGCGGCCTGGTCGAGTACCCCAACAACGGTGGGGCCCCGCAGAACCTGCTTGCTGAGTCGATCGAGACGAGCGACTCGAAGGTCTTCAAGATCAAGATCAAGCAGAACACCAAGTTCCACGACGGCACCACCGTCAAGGCCGAGAGCTTCGTCAAGGCCTGGAACTGGGCGGCCTACGGCCCGAACGGCGCGCAGAACGCCTCGTTCTTCTCCGACATCCAGGGCTTCGGCGACACCTACACCGAGGACCCGGACGGCCCGGAGGGCCCGAAGAAGGCCGCGGAGCCGAAGGCCAAGGAGATGTCCGGCCTCAAGGTCATCGACGACTGGAACTTCGAGGTCACGCTCTCCGCGCCGACCGCCGTGTTCCCGACCAAGCTCGGCTACAGCGCCTTCATGCCGCTGCCCGACGCCTTCTTCGCCACCACTCCGGCGGAGTTCGGCAAGAAGCCGATCGGTAACGGCCCGGTCAAGCTCGTCTCCTGGCAGGACGACGTCGAGCTGAAGCTCACCCGCTTCGACGACTACAGCCTGCGCGACAAGATGAAGATCAAGGACGTCACCGTCAAGATCTACCAGGACGACACGGCGGCCTACAACGACCTGCTCGCCGGCAACCTGGACTTCCAGCAGCAGGTCCCGGTCTCCTCGCTGGCCGGTGACAAGTGGAAGACCGACCTGGGCGACCGGGCGGTGCAGACCACCGTCCCGTCGAACGGCATCATCGCCTTCCCGATCTACGACAAGCGGTTCCAGAACAAGGACCTGCGTCGCGCCATCTCCCTGTCGATCAACCGGCAGGAGGTCACCGACAAGATCTTCTTCGGTAACCGCAAGCCGGCCGACAGCTGGGCCAACCCGCTGACCCCGGGTGCGACCCCGGGCGACTGCACCGCCTGCAAGTTCGACCCGACCGAGGCCAAGCGGCTGCTGCAGCAGGCCGGTGGCTTCCAGGGCAAGCTGACCCTGTCGTACAACGCGGACGCCAGCCACAAGGAGTGGATGGAGGCCGTCGCCCAGCAGATCAAGACCAACCTGGGCATCGACGCGGTCGCCGTGGGCGTGCCGACCTTCGCGGTCTTCCGGGCGAACATCAACGCCTACAAGATGACCGGCCTGTACCGCGCCGGCTGGCAGCAGGACTACCCGGACGTGGAGAACTGGATCAACCCGCTCTACGTGACCGGCGGTTCCTCGAACGACGGCAAGTACAGCAACCCGCAGGTGGACGCCCTCGCCAAGGAGGCCTCCGCGGCCCCCAGCCTCGAGGAGGCCCACAAGAAGTTCGCCGAGGCGACCAAGCTGATCGACCAGGACGTCCCGGCGATGCCGATCTACTTCAGCGGTGAGCAGTCCGGCCACTCGGAGAAGATCAAGAAGCTGGAGCTGTCCAACGTCGGCGAGCTCGACATCACCTCGGTCGAGCTCTGATCCGAACGGTCTGACCCCGGGTCGGGCTCGCCTACCGGTGAGCCCGACCCGGGGCCGTTCCGCGAGGGGGTGTACAACGGACCCCTCGCACGTTGTCACCATTCGTGTCGGCCGCCCCGGCACACCCCCTGTCTGGAGGACCACCCCATGGGCCGTTATCTCTTGAGACGGCTGCTGCAACTCGTGCCGGTGTTCATCGGCACGACGTTCCTGATCTACTGGCTCGTCTGGTCGGTGCCCGGCGACCCCTTCGCCGGCAAGTGCGGCGACCGTGGTTGCCCCCCGAACTACCGGGCCATGATGACCGAGAAGTACCATCTCGACGATTCGATCTGGGTGCAGTACGCCAGCTACATGAAGAACCTTTTCCAGGGCGACTTCGGTATCACGTTCGGCGGTCGCGAGATCAGCGACATCATCGCCACCTCGTATCCGAACACCCTGAAGCTGGCGGTGGTCGCGCTCGCCATCGAGGCCATCATCGGTCTCGGCGCGGGCGTCCTCACCGGTCTCCGGCGCAACGGCTTCCTGGACAACCTGGTCCTGATCTCCACCCTCTTCCTGATCGCGCTGCCGGTCTTCGTCATCGGCTTCGTGCTCCAGTGGCTGCTCGGCGTCAAGTGGGGGATCATCAACCCCACCGTCTCGAACGAGATGCGGTTCAGCGAGCTGATCGTGCCCGGCTTCGTGCTCGGTAGCGCCTCGATGGCGTACATCGCCCGGGTGGCGCGGACGAGCATCGCCGAGAACCGGCGGGCCGACTACGTCCGCACCGCCATCGCCAAGGGCCTCCCCATGCGTCGGGTCGTCGGCGTGCACCTGCTGCGCAACTCGCTCATCCCGGTCGTGACCCTGCTCGGCACCGACCTCGGCGCCCTGATGGGCGGCGCGATCGTGACCGAGGGCATCTTCGGCATCAACGGCATCGGCCGCCAGGTGCTGCGGGCCATCGTCACCAAGGAGAGCGCTACCGTTGTCGGCATCGTGGTGGTGCTGGTGCTCGTCTATCTCGTGATGAACCTGCTGGTGGACCTGCTCTACGCCGCCCTGGACCCGAGGATCCGTTATGAGTGACCCGAGTACCGCGTCGATCGTCTCGACGCCGCCCGCGACCATGCCGACCGAGGCCGGTTCCGGCGCGCCCGTCAACGCCGGCCTGCCGGAGAGCGCGCAGAAGCAGCAGAAGCCGCGCGGCCTCCTCGGTGACGCCTGGCGCGACCTGCGCCGCAAGCCGTTGTTCTGGATCTCGGCGGCCTTCATCGTGCTGTTCATCGTGATGGCCGCGTTCCCGTCGCTGTTCACCTCGGGTGACGCCGTCAACGGCGCGCTGTCCCGCAGCCGGGTCGAGCCGTCCTCCGACGCGTGGTTCGGCTACGACGTGCAGGGCCGCGACGTGTACGCCCGGGTGATCTACGGGGCTCGCGCCTCGATCGTGGTGGCGCTGCTGTCGACCATCGGCACCCTCCTGATCGGTGGGGCGATGGGCATCATCGCCGGCTACCGCGGTGGCTGGGTGGACGCGCTGCTCTCCCGGATCGCGGACATCTTCTTCGGCCTGCCGTTCGTGCTCGGCTCGATCGTCATCCTGACCACGTTCAACGGCTCGGGCACCGAAAACAACGAGTGGCAGATCATGGGGCTGGTCATCATGTCCCTGACCGTGCTGAGCTGGCCGGTCGTGATGCGGCTCATGCGCTCCTCGGTGCTCGCCACCAAGGAGGCCGACTACATCGTGGCGGCCCGCGCGCTGGGCGCCGGCACCGGTCGGATCATCCTCAAGCACCTGCTGCCGAACTGCCTGGCCCCGCTGCTGGTCTACGGCACGATCATGGTCGGCTCGTTCATCGGCGCGGAGGCCACGCTGTCCTTCCTGGGCATCGGCCTGAAGAGCCCGGTCGTCTCCTGGGGCATCATGATCAGCGAGGCGCAGAACTACATCCGGGTCTCGCCGTTCCTGCTGTTCTTCCCCGCCGCGTTCCTCGTCACCGCCGTGCTGAGCTTCGTCATGCTCGGCGAGGCGGTCCGCGAGGCCCTCGACCCGAAGCTCCGATAGGGGAACTGAGTTGTCCGACATTCTCGTGTCCGAGCAGTCCGCGCCGGGCGCCGACGGATCCGGCCGCCCCTCGGGCCGCCTGCTCGAGGTCGACGGCCTGCGGGTGGAGTTCCGCACCCGGGACGGCGTCGCCAAGGTCATCAACGGGGTGACGTACCACGTCGACGCGGGAGAGACCCTCGCCGTGCTCGGCGAGTCCGGCTCCGGCAAGAGCGTCACCGCGCAGACGATCATGGGCATCCTCGACACTCCGCCCGGCTTCGTCACCGGGGGCCAGGTCCGCTTCCACGGCAAGGACATGCTCAAGATGTCCGCCGAGCAGCGGCGTCGGATCCGGGGTGAAGGCATTGCGATGATCTTCCAGGACTCGCTCTCCGCCCTCAACCCGGTTTTCACCGTCGGCTTCCAGATCGCCGAGCAGTTCCGCATCCGGCGCGGCATGAGCCGCTCGGACGCCAAGAAGCGCGCGGTCGAGATGCTCGACCAGGTGAAGATCCCGAACGCCAAGGGTCGGTACAGCAACTACCCGCACCAGTTCTCGGGTGGCATGCGGCAGCGCGCCATGATCGCCATGTCGTTGGCGCTCGACCCCGAGGTGCTGATCGCCGACGAGCCGACCACCGCGCTGGACGTGACCGTGCAGGCCCAGATCATGGACCTGCTCGGCGAGCTCCAGCGGGAGCGGCAGATGGGCATGATCCTGATCACCCACGACCTCGGCGTGGTCGCCGACGTCGCGGACCGGATCGCGGTCATGTACGCCGGCCGGATCGTCGAGGAAGCCGACGTGTACGACCTGTACGCCAAGCCGGCGCACCCGTACACCCTCGGCCTGCTCAACTCGATCCCGCGGATGGACGAGAAGGGGCAGGAGCTCCGCACCATCAAGGGCCTCCCGCCGAACCTGATGAACATCCCGCCGGGCTGCGCCTTCAACCCGCGCTGCCCGATGGCGCAGCCGGTGTGCCGGGAGAAGGTGCCCCCGTTGCTGCAGTTGGGCCGCGGCCGGGCCAGCGCCTGCCACTTCGCCGAGGAGCTCGTGAACCGTGACTGAGAACATCATCGAGGTCCGTGACCTGGTCAAGCACTACCCCGTGACCCGGGGTGTGGTGTTCAAGAAGACCATCGGGCACGTCAAGGCGGTCGACGGCGTCTCCTTCGACCTGAAGGCCGGCGAGACGCTCGGCGTGGTCGGCGAGTCCGGCTGCGGCAAGTCGACGCTCGCCCGGGTGCTCATGAACCTGGAGAAGCCGACCGCCGGCCAGGTGCTCTACAAGGGCCAGGACATCTCCAAGCTCTCCGGCGGCGCGCTGCGGCGCCTGCGCCGGCAGATCCAGCTGGTGATGCAGGACCCGTACACCTCGCTGAACCCGCGCATGACGGTCGGTGACCTGATCGGCGAGCCGTTCGAGATCCACCCCGAGGTGGCCCCGAAGCGGTCCCGCCGGGACAAGGTCAAGGAGCTGCTCGACCTGGTCGGCCTCAACCCGGAGCACATCAACCGGTACCCGCACCAGTTCTCCGGCGGCCAGCGGCAGCGCATCGGCATCGCCCGGGCGCTGGCCCTGCGGCCCGAGGTCATCGTCTGCGACGAGCCGGTGTCGGCCCTGGACGTGTCGATCCAGGCGCAGGTGATGAACCTGCTGGAGAAGCTCCAGGGCGAGTTCGGCCTCTCGTACGTCTTCATCGCCCACGACCTGTCGGTCGTGCGTCACCTCTCCGACCGGGTCGCCGTGATGTACCTGGGCAAGATGGTGGAGGTCGGCACCGAGGACGAGATCTACGAGCGGCCGACCCACCCCTACACCCAGGCGCTGCTGTCGGCGGTGCCGGTGCCGGACCCGACCGTGCGGGAGAGCAAGGCGATCATCCGGCTCCAGGGTGACGTCCCCTCGCCGGTCAGCCCGCCCTCGGGCTGCCGGTTCCGCACCCGGTGCTGGAAGGCGCAGGACATCTGCGCCCAGGAGGTGCCGCTGCTCCAGATCCGGCGGGGCTCGGACCACCCGAGCGCCTGCCACTTCGCGGAGAAGCGGGAGATCGTCGCCACCCACGAGGCGGCCT
Source organism: Micromonospora sp. NPDC004540 (assembly GCF_040610095.1). Lineage (NCBI taxonomy): Bacteria > Bacillati > Actinomycetota > Actinomycetes > Micromonosporales > Micromonosporaceae > Micromonospora > Micromonospora sp. NPDC004540. The sequence goes on along the minus strand of NZ_JBEXLR010000040.1, from coordinate 41,921 downwards.
GATCCACCCCGGACCGCCTGCCGGCGTCAGCCCGACGCCGGCAGGCGGTTCGTCGTATCCGGTCCCGGTCGGCACCGCCGCGGGACTCCCGCGCCGCCGGCACGCCTCACAGCGGCCCGCGGCCGGCGCGCAGCAGCAGCAGCGCGAGCTGGGTGCCGTCCGCGCCGAGCGCCTGGCGGAACCGCTCCAGGATCTCCCGCTCGCGGGAGAGCACCAGCCGGGTGCCGCCGGAGGCCATCCGGGTGGCGCCGACCTCCTGGGAGAGCGCGGCCCGCTCCTGCCAGAGCGCGATGATCGTGCGGTCGATCTCGTCGATCCGCTCCCGGATCCCGCTGATCCGCTCGGCCGCCGCCGAGTCGTCGGTGCCGGTCCGGGCCGCGGCGGCCCCGGTCGGGTCACCGCCGGCGGGTCGGTCGTGCGGCGCCAGGCTCCCGCTGGACTCCACCACGTCAGTCATCATCGTCGTACCCCTCGGGGTCTCGGGCCCGGTACCCGGATCCCGGGACGGAAAAGCCCCGGGCTCCAGGAGCCCGGGGCTTTTCGTAGGTCTGTGATCAGGCGCGACCCACGGCTGCCGGACTCCCGGTGCCGTAGTAAAAGTAGAAGCGCTGACCGAACACGCCGTCGAGTATGCCGACCCGCGGGCCGGACGGCAAGGAAACCCGCCAACAGGTGGGACGTGACGCCTTCGTCTCGTCCGGTGCCGCGTGGGCGGGAAGTGTCCGGCCGTCGGCATAGACTCGCCGTGCGATGCATCCTCTCTTCGACATCCCCGCGTCCCCGCCCGCGCCGGAGCCCGGGGCGACCCCGCCGCACCGACCCGGGTCCCACGACGACTCCGGCTCGGCTGGCGGCCATAATTCGGCCTCCGCGCCGCTAGACGGCGCTCCGGACCGAATGAAGGCCGGCCCGTCGCCGCGCCGCGACCCGAAGCCGTCGGCTCGACAGGACCCGCAGGCCCTCCTCGCCGGCCTGAACGGTCCCCAGCGGGACGCGGTCACCCACGCCGGTTCCCCGCTGCTCATCGTGGCCGGCGCCGGCTCCGGCAAGACCCGGGTGCTGACCAACCGGATCGCCTACCTGCTCGCCGCGCGGGACGTGCACCCCGGCGAGATCATCGCGATCACCTTCACCAACAAGGCCGCCGGTGAGATGAAGGAGCGGGTGGCCGCCCTGGTCGGCCCGCGTGCCCGGTTGATGTGGGTCTCGACCTTCCACTCGGCGTGCGTCCGGATCCTGCGCGCCGAGCACGAGCACGCCGGCCTCAAGTCCACCTTCTCGATCTACGACGCGGACGATTCCCGCCGGCTCATGCAGCTGGTCGCCCGCGAGCTGGACCTGGACCCGAAGCGCTACCCGGCACGCGGCCTGGCCGCCCAGGTCTCCAACCTCAAGAACGAGCTGGTCGACCCGGAGGAGTTCGCCGGCCGCGCCAAGGGCCCCAACGAGCGGGCGCTGGCCGAGGCTTACACGCTCTACCAGCGGCGGCTGCGCGAGGCGCACGCGCTGGACTTCGACGACCTGATCATGACGACGGTGCACCTGCTCCAGTCGCACCCGCACGTCGCGGAGAGCTACCGGCGCCGGTTCCGGCACGTGCTGGTCGACGAGTACCAGGACACCAACCACGCCCAGTACGTGCTGATCAAGGAGCTGGTCTCCGGCACGGAGGGCGTCCCGCCGGCCGAGCTCTGCGTGGTCGGTGACGCCGACCAGTCGATCTACGCGTTCCGCGGCGCCACCATCCGCAACATCCTGGAGTTCGAGCGCGACTTCACCGACGCCCGGACGATCCTGCTGGAGCAGAACTACCGCTCCACCCAGACCATCCTCAACGCCGCCAACGCGGTGATCGACCGGAACACCTCGCGCAAGCCCAAGCGGCTGTGGAGCGACGCCGGGGCCGGCGAGCAGATCGTCGGCTACGTGGCCGACACCGAGCACGCCGAGGCGGACTGGGTGGCCCGGGAGATCGACCGGCTGGTCGACGCGGGCGACACCCGCCCGGGCGACGTGGCCGTCTTCTACCGCACCAACGCCATGTCCCGCGTCTTCGAGGAGGTGTTCATCCGGGTCGGGCTGCCCTACAAGGTGGTCGGCGGGGTGCGCTTCTACGAGCGCAAGGAGGTCCGTGACGCGCTGGCCTACCTGCGCGCCGTGGTCAACGACGACGACACGGTCAGCCTGCGCCGGATCCTCAACACCCCGCGCCGGGGCATCGGCGAGCGGGCCGAGGCGTGCGTGGAGGCGCTGGCCGGCCGGGACCGGATCTCCTTCGGCGCGGCGCTGCGCCGGGCCAAGGACGCCCCGGGGATCTCCACCCGGGCCGCCAACGGCATCGCCGAGTTCGTCGCGCTGCTCGACGACGCGCGCGAGCTGGCCGCCACCGGCACCCCGGAGGAGGTGCTGGAGGCCCTGCTGACCCGCTCGGGCTACCTGGCCGAGCTGGAGGAGAGCCTCGACCCGCAGGACGCCGGCCGGGTGGACAACCTCCAGGAACTGGTCAGCGTCGCCCGGGAGTACACCGAGCGGATCGAGGCGCTGGGCGAGGAGGACGAGCGGGCCACCCTGGCCGGCTTCCTGGAGCAGGTGGCGCTCGTCGCCGACGCCGACCAGATCCCCGCCGACGACCCGGACCACCAGGGCGTGGTGACCCTCATGACGCTGCACACCGCCAAGGGGCTGGAGTTCCCGGTGGTGTTCCTGAGCGGCCTGGAGGACGGCGTCTTCCCGCACCTGCGCTCGCTGGGCGACACCCGCGAGCTGGAGGAGGAGCGGCGGCTGGCCTACGTGGGCATCACCCGGGCGCGGCAGCGCCTCTACCTGTCCCGGGCGGTCACCCGCTCGGCCTGGGGCGCGCCGGCCTACAACCCGCCGTCGCGCTTCCTGGAGGAGCTGCCGACCGAGCTGGTCCGCTGGGAGCGCACCGAGGGGTCGTACACCTCGTGGGCCGGTGGGGGCGGCGGCGTCGGCGGCCGGGCGGACCGGGTGCCCGGCGGGCGCGGCGGCTTCACCGGGGGCACGCCCAAGGCGACCCAGCTCGCCAAGCGGCTCGGGGTGGACGCCAGCCGGCTCGCCACCGCGAGCGAGCTCAAGCAGGCGCCCAAGGTCGCGGTGGGCGACCGGGTCAACCACCAGCGCTACGGCCTCGGCCGGGTGCTGGCGGTGGAGGGGCAGGGCCCGGGGGCGCGGGCGCAGATCGACTTCGGCGACCAGACCATGTGGCTGGTCCTCCGGCACGCCCCGATCGACAAGCTCTGAACCGAGTGAGGCCCGGCCCGCGACGCGCCGGACCGGGCCCCTCCCTCGTGCCGTGGCCGTCAGCAGGCCACGTTGATGCCCCGGGCGCGCAGGAACGGCGCCGGGTCGATCTGGTTCCACATGGCGCCCTTGTGCACCTCGAAGTGCAGGTGCGGGCCCGTGGAGTCGCCGGTGGAGCCCTCGTAGCCGATGACCTGGCCGGCCTTCACCCCGTCGCCGACGCTGACGATCAGGCGGCTCTGGTGGGCGTAGTGGGTCAGGTAGCCGTTGCCGTGGTCGATGAAGACCGAGTTGCCGTAGCCGTCGCCGGCGTCGCCGGCCTTGACCACGATGCCCGCCGCGGCGGCGTGGATCGGGGTGCCGGCCGGCAGGGCGAAGTCGATGCCCGCGTGCAGGGTGCCCCACCGCTGCCCGAAGCAGGAGGTGATCTCGGCGCCCTTCATCGGGATGACCCAGGCCGGCTTCGGCTTGGTGGTCGGCTTCGGCTTCGACTTGGCCGAGGCGGTCTTCGTCGGCTTCGGGCTGGCCGTGCTCGGGCTCGGCGACGCGGTGGCCGAGGGGGTGACCGGGGCGGTCGACTCGCGGGCCGAGCGGTCGGCGCGGGCGGCGGCCTCAGCGCGCGCCTGGGCGTCGAAATCGACCGCGGCGGGGGTCGGGGTGCCGTGGTCGACGGTCGCCGCCGAGACGCCGCCGACACCGAGGCCCAGCAGGGCCACCGCGCCGACGACGAAATATGCGGTACGCCGGACCGGGCGCTGCCGCCGGTGCCGGGCGGGAGCGATGTCCGGGGTGTTCTCGTTCTGGATGGAGCTGTCTTCCTGCACGGAAACCTTCATCAGTCGAGGGGCACGTGACCTCGAAATACTGGTGTCGGCCGGGGTCGGGCCGGGTATGGGGTTCCGGAGGACCGGCGAGGCCGGTGACGCGACTTTCCTGGTTTCCGCCGAGAGGGGCGATTTGCGGCGGAAAAGGATCATGCGTGGCTGTGGCGCCGCCCACAATCGGCGCTGTGACCCAGCAGACTTTGGCACAGACGAAACCGCCCGGATCGACTGATCCGGGCGGTCAACGGGCGGTACGCAGTGTCAGGACGCGGCTACCTCGCCGTAGATTGCCTCGACTTCGAGCTGGATGTCCACTCCGCGTTCCCCGAGCCACGGCACCGGGTCCCGCGGCTCGCCGTTGACATGGATCTCCAGGTGCAGGTGCGAACCGTAGGAGTGGCCGGTGTTGCCGACCAGGCCGAGCTGGTCGCCCGCCTTCACCTGCTGACCCTCCTTGACGGTCACCGCCGAGGAGTGGCCGTAGATGGCCTCGCTGCCGTCCGGGTGCTGGACGATCACCGCGTAGCCGTAGCCGCCGAACCAGCCGGCCTTGGTGACCTGGCCGTCGTGGATCGCCTGGTAGGGCGTGCCCTCCGGGGCGACCAGGTCGATGCCCGTGTGCAGCTTGCCCCAGCGCATGCCGTAGGGCGACTGGAAGTCGTAGCCGTGCAGGGGGAGCAGCCAGGTGTCCTGCTCGGCGGCGGTCTTGCCGCCGCGGCCGTCACGGCTGGCGACGTCCGCGCTGTCGGCCCGGGCCGCGGCGTCCTGGCTGGTGATCGAGGCCTGCTTGAGCTCGTCGAGGACCGACGGGCTGACGCTCTTGGCGTCGGGGAGGGCGTTCGCGCCGAGAGCGACGATGCCGGCGCCCACGAAGGCGGTGGTGACGACCGCGGCGTAGCGGCTCCGCGGGGGGGTGGGTACGCGGCGGCGGCCGCGATATCTATCGGGCTCAGACGACAGGCGCTGGCGCACGCACACCCTCCGTTGTCGGGGATCCGATGCGACCTCGGACCGTTCGGTGAAGCTCCGTCGAACCTCCGGTGTCGCGTCGTCACCCGTCCGTGGACCTGATGACAACCGTGGACACGTTAGCCAACCGCCACTCCCGTCACAAGCCGAAGCGCCGAATTGGCGTTTCGTTCTGTCCGTTTCCATCCGCTCTTGTCATAGCTCGTGCCCCCGGTCGGGTGGCCCAGCAACCGCCCGTTCGTCGCGGACAGTGACCGATCGGCGGAGGTGTCCGGCTTCCGGCCCGCGAGGCCGGGCGGTAAGGCGCAGCCCGGGTTTCCGGCCCCGGGCAGGGCGGGTTACCGTTCGTTCAGGTCAGGAGTCCGGAGCCGGTGAAAGGTGTGCGCTGATGAGCTCTCGTATCCGGGTCGTCGTCGCGAAGCCCGGCCTGGACGGCCACGACCGGGGCGCGAAGGTCGTCGCCCGTGCCCTGCGTGACGCGGGCATGGAGGTCATCTACACCGGCCTGCACCAGACCCCGGAGCAGATCGTGGAGACCGCGATCCAGGAGGACGCGGACGCGGTCGGCCTCTCGGTGCTCTCCGGTGCGCACATGACGCTCTTCAAGCGGGTGCTCGAACTGCTCGCCGAGCGCGACGCGGCCGACATCGTGGTCTTCGGCGGCGGCATCATCCCGGACGCCGACATCCCGGAACTCGAGCGGCTCGGCGTCGCCAAGATCTTCACCCCCGGCGCCACCACCCAGTCGATCGTGGAGTGGGTCCGCGAGAACGTCGCCCAGACGGTCGCCTGATCCGTCGCCGCCGGCGGAGTCCCTGCCGGCGCTGACGCCCCGGCCCGGCGGCGCCGCGTTCCTTCCTGGCGTTGCCGCGTCTCATCGGGGCGGTGCCGCCTCCTTTCCGACGGGGTCGCTTCGTTCCCAGTCGGCTGCGTCCTTTGCCGGCGGCGCTGGCGTGCCGGCCGCCGAAGCCGAGGGTGGTCGTGTCGGCCGCTACGAACTTGATGACGTGAACGGATCAGCCCCGGCGGGTCGTCACCTCAGCCGGGCGTGGTCGTGTCGGCCGCTACGAACTTGATGACGTGAACGGATCAGCCCCGGCGGGTCGTCACCTCAGCCGGGCGTGGTCGTGTCGGCCGCTACGAACT
>NZ_JBEXLR010000040.1:0-35630 GCF_040610095.1 Micromonospora sp. NPDC004540 | reverse complement strand
CTACGAACTTGATGACGTGAACGGATCAGCCCCGGCGGGTGGTCGCTTCAGCCTTTCGACGTGATGTTGTCGACGGGTCAGCGCGGTTCGCGGGTGCGGGACGCCTGTCCGCGCCTCGCTGGCCACCGCAAGACCCGGGCTGAGTCGTTAAGGACATCAAGTTCGTAGCGGGTCTGGAGGATGGCTCGGGCCCGGCGGGTTCCCTCCGGGGCCTTTCGAGCTGACGTCGTCGACGACTCGGCGCGGCAGGCGGGCGAGTCGAGGCTTGAGTCGTCGTTCATGACATCAGGTCGGTAGCGGGTCCGGAGCTCATGCCCGGGGCGCGGTCGGCGGCCCGGGTGCCCGCGTTCGGGCTCGCGCCGGCTCGCCGAGGTGGCGGTGACGCACGTCCGGGATGCGCCAGGTCGGCGACGTGGTGGCGGGTTGCCGGTGTCCGGACAGGGGGAGGGGCCGGACGCACCCCTCACACGTCCGGCCCCTCTATGCACGATGCCCCGCCGCCACCCCTCGACCGACAGGGCATCGGCCGCTCCCGTCGTCGCGCCTGACCAGCGCTCCGACATCAGACTCAACGACGCCCCCAACAGGGGGTTACGCCCGTTCCCCAACATCCCCCGGACGGCTGACGGCCCGCCTCGCGGGCACGGTGGAAGGGCCGGTTTCCGGGGACCTCGCGGCGCGGGCGCGGGTCGTATCGTGTGCCTGCCCGGACCGCGTCCCGCGGTCGACGAACCCCGTCGGGAGCCCGCCGTGACCCAGCCGCCGTACCCGCAGCCCGACCCCGCCGGCGGCCGGCCCTCGCCGCCCCCGGGATGGCCGCCGCCGCAGCACCCGGGCGCGCCGGGGCAGGGATGGCCCGCGCAACAGGCCGGCTCCGGGTGGCCCGCGCCGCAGCAGCCCGGTTGGCCCGCGCCCCAGCAGCATGGCGGTCCGTACCAGCAGCCCGCGCCGGGCTGGCCGGCCGGCCCGCAGGCGTATTACCCCGGGCCGGTCCAGCCGGCGCCGGCGGCGCCGACCGCGAAGCGGATTCCGGAGGACCTGCCGTTCGTGGTCCGGCCGAGCCTGGGCAAGCGGGCGCTGACGCTCGGGCTGGTGACGCTGGTGATCGGCCTGGTGATCGCCTGCCCGATCGGCCTGGCCGCGTCGTCCGGGGACGGCGGCGCCGGGGTGCTCTTCATCATCCCGGTGGTGATGCTCCTCTTCGCCGTGCCGGTCGGCCTCCAACTCTGGCTGGTCTCCTCCGGCGGCCCGGTGCTCGCGCTCGGGCCGGCCGGGTTGTGGATCAAGACGCGGCCGACCCGGGGGCAGGCGATCTGGCTGCCGTGGGAGACGGTCGAGCGGATCTACCTGCGGCGCTGGGGGCTGGAGAAGATGCTCTGCGTGAAGCCGCGCGACCCGCGGGTCGGCAGCGGGCTGGGCGCGTTCACCGCGCTCGACTCCGGGATGCAGCAGGCCTTCTTCGGCACCGGCTTCACCGCCACGGTCAACCACGCCGACCGGAGCGAGGACGAGATCATGCGCGCCGTGGTCGGGTACGCGGCCGGGCGCTGCCGGATCGGCTGAGCCCGGGCGCGACACAGAGGCGGCTGTGCATTACCGCACACCGTGCACCCGCTCGGTTGCCGCTGGTTCCCATCTCGTTAGGCTGCGGCAAATGGCCTGTCTCATCTGATGACAGGCGTCAAACTGATTTTCCAACGCTGGTGGCGGCGCGAGGGCGCGCCGCGGAGACGGGACGGGACGCGCAATCGTGGACCTGTACGAGTACCAGGGGCGGGACCTGTTCGAGCGGCACGGGTTGCCCGTGCTCGCCGGCGGCGTCGCCACTACCCCGGAGGAGGCCCGCGCGATCGCCGAGCGCCTCGGCGGCCGGGTTGTCGTCAAGGCGCAGGTGAAGGTCGGCGGCCGCGGCAAGGCCGGCGGCGTGAAGCTGGCCGAGGGCGCGGAGGAGACGGTGGCCCGGGCCACCGACATCCTCGGCATGGACATCAAGGGTCACACGGTCCACAGGGTCATGATCACCGTGACCGCGGACGTGGCCGAGGAGTACTACTTCTCGTACCTGCTCGACCGGGCGAACCGCACCTTCCTCTGCATCGCCAGCGTGGCCGGCGGCATGGACATCGAGCAGGTCGCCGCCGACACCCCCGAGAAGGTCGTCAAGGCCCCGATCGACGCCAACACCGGCGTGGACGAGGCGAAGGCGCGCGAGATCGTGAGCGCGGCCGGCTTCCCGGCCGAGGTCGCCGACCAGGTGGTCGAGGTCGCGGTCAAGCTGTGGCAGGCGTTCGTCGCCGAGGACGCCACGCTGGTCGAGGTGAACCCGCTGGCCACGACCAAGGACGGCAAGCTGCTGCTGCTGGACGCCAAGGTCACCCTGGACGAGAACGCCGCGTTCCGGCACCCGGACCACGAGGCCCTGGTCGACCAGGCGTCGGTGGACCCGCTGGAGCAGGCCGCCAAGGAGAAGGACCTCAACTACGTCAAGCTCGACGGCGAGGTCGGCATCATCGGCAACGGCGCGGGCCTGGTCATGTCCACGCTTGACGTGGTCGCGTACGCCGGTGAGCGGCACGGCGGCGTCAAGCCGGCCAACTTCCTCGACATCGGCGGCGGCGCGAGCGCCGAGGTGATGGCGAACGGCCTGGAGATCGTCCTCTCCGACCCGTCGGTGAAGAGCGTCTTCGTCAACGTCTTCGGCGGCATCACCGCGTGCGACGCGGTCGCCAACGGCATCGTGCAGGCGCTGGCGCTGCTCGAGCAGCGCGGCGAGAAGGCCACCAAGCCGCTCGTCGTCCGCCTCGACGGCAACAACGCCGAGGCCGGTCGGGCGATCCTCGACGGCGCGAACAACCCGCTGATCCAGCGGGTCGACACCATGGACGGCGCGGCCGAGCGGGCCGCCGAGCTGGCAGCTGCGGGGGTCTGACAATGGCTATCTGGCTGACCAAGGACTCCAAGGTCATCGTGCAGGGGATGACCGGTTCCGAGGGTTCCAAGCACACCCGGCGGATGCTCGCCGCCGGCACCAACGTCGTCGGCGGCGTCAACCCGCGCAAGGCGGGCCAGAAGGTCGACTTCGACGGCACCGAGCTGCCGGTCTTCGCGTCCGTCGCGGACGCCATGAAGGAGACCGGGGCGGACGTCACGGTCATCTTCGTGCCGCCGCAGTTCACCAAGGCCGCGGTGGTCGAGGCGATCGACGCCGGCATCGACCTGGCCGTGGTGATCACCGAGGGCGTGCCGGTGCACGACACCGCCGCGTTCTGGGCGTACAACGTGGCCAAGGGCGAGCGGACCCGGATCATCGGCCCGAACTGCCCGGGCATCGCCTCGCCGGGCGCCTCCAACGCCGGCATCATCCCGGCCGACATCACCGGCTCCGGCCGGATCGGCCTGGTCAGCAAGAGCGGCACGCTGACCTACCAGATGATGTACGAGCTGCGCGACATCGGCTTCTCCACCTGCGTCGGCATCGGCGGTGACCCGATCATCGGCACCACCCACATCGACGCCCTGGCCGCCTTCGAGGCGGACCCGGAGACCGACGCGATCGTCATGATCGGTGAGATCGGCGGCGACGCCGAGGAGCGGGCGGCCGAGTTCATCAAGGCCAACGTCACCAAGCCGGTGGTCGGCTACATCGCCGGCTTCACCGCCCCGCCCGGCAAGACCATGGGCCACGCCGGCGCGATCATCTCCGGCTCGGCGGGCACCGCCGACGCCAAGAAGGCGGCGCTGGAGGCGGTCGGCGTGAAGGTCGGCAAGACCCCGACCGAGACCGCCAAGCTGATGCGGGAGATCATGTCCGGCCGCTGAGCGGTCCCGTGACGTGCCGAGGGGGTCGACCGGGTCCGGTCGGCCCCCTCACGCTTCCTACCGGTACCAGTAGGGGGAGTAGTAGTTGCCCCGGGCCCGGATGATGGCGCTGGCGATGAGGTTGATGACGCCGAACGCGATGGCCAACCAACCGAGCAGCGGTGACTTGCCGAAGCGCTTCGCGTCCCGGATCGACAGGTAGCCGAAGACGATGCCCAGGATGCCGCAGCAGAGCAGGCCGGTGATGATCCCCAGGATGCCCCAGAGGGTGGTCCGGTCCCGGCCGGCGGCCGGTGGCGGCGGGGGCGGCGGATACGGAGCGTTCACGGCTTCCTCCGAGCGGTCGGTGCCGCGACACGAAAGGTCGCGTCCTGGGCCGAGGCTAAACCGGTTGGGGACCGTCGAGCCGGTGGATCAGGGAACTCGCCGTGGCCCCGGAGCGGTATCGGACTGCCGTCGCCCGCGCGGCATGCCAGAGTAGAGCCGATGTCACGCGTCACCCCTGACCAGCCCCGCCGCCCCGCCGCCGAGGTCGCCGCCGGCGCCCGGCCGACCGGCCGTGCCGGGCCGGCGCCGCGGGTGCCCGCGCCCCGGTCGGGGGAGCCGCCGCGCGGCCGGGCCCCGCTGCCCGTCGCCGCCGGGGTGGCGGCCCTCTGGGCCGCCGTGACCTCCTGGCTTCCGGTCACCGTGGTGCTCGGCCTGGCCCAGCTCAGCGAGGACGCCGGCTCGCTGCCCGGTGCGCTCCGCGCCGGCCTGGTCGGCTGGCTGCTCGGCCACGGCGTGCCGCTGGAGACCGCCGCCGGGCCGCTCGGCCTGGCGCCGCTCGCCCTGACCGCGCTCGCCGTCTGGCGGCTCACCCGGGCCGGGGTGCACGTCTGCCGGGCCGTCGGCGCGCGGGGCAACCGCTCGCCCCGGCAGGCGCTCACCGTCGCGGTCGCGGTCGGCATCGGGTACGCGCTGCTCGGCGCCCTCGCCGCGATCGCGGTCGGCGCGGGCGGGCTGCGGGTGTCCCCGGTTCGGGCCGGGCTGACCTTCGCGCTCCTCGCCGGGCTCGCCGCCCTGGTCGGCGCGCTGCGGACCACCGGCGTCTGGGTCCTGCTGGCCCGCCGTTCCTCGGGGGTGCTGCGCGACGGGGTGCGCACCGGGCTGGTCGCCGTCCTGCTGCTGCTCGGCGCGGGCGCCGGGGCGGCCGGGCTGGCCGTGGCGACCGGGGGCGGCGACGCGGCCGACATGATCGGGGCCTACCGGACCGGGGTGGCCGGCCAGGCGGGCATCACCCTGGTCAGCCTCGCCTACGCGCCGAACGCCACCGTCTGGTCGGCCAGTTACCTGCTCGGGCCCGGGTTCGCCATCGGCACCGACACCGCCGTGCGGACCAGCGAGGTCTCGGTGGGCGCGCTGCCGGCCGTGCCGTTGCTGGCCGGCCTGCCGCGCGGTCCGGTGGACGGGCCGGGCGCCGCGCTGCTCGCGGTGCCGGTGCTGGCCGCGATGGCGGCCGGCTGGCTGCTGGCCCGCCGGCTGCTGCGGGTCGCGGCCGAGGACCGCGCGCCGGTCGGGTGGTCGGCGCTGCTGGTCCCGGCGGCTCTCGCCGGCCCGGTCGCCGGGGTGCTGCTCGGCCTGGCCGCGGCGGCCTCCGGTGGCCCGCTCGGCGGCGGCCGGCTGGCCGAGATCGGCCCGGCGCCCTGGTCGGTGGCGGGGGTGGCCACCCTGGTGGTGGCCGTCGGCGCACTCCTCGGCGCCGCCGCCGGGCGCACCCTCACCCGCACCCCGGCCCCGCCGCGTCCCACCGCCCCACCGCCGCGCCGCGCCGAGCACTGACCGGCGCTGGAGACGGCGAAGGGGGCGGCCGGCGATGCCGGACGCCCCCTCGTGGAGCCGGTTTCAGGAACCGAGGTTGCTCAGGTTGATCGCGGCGCCGGCGATCGCGTTGATGATGCCGATGACCACACCGATGCCGCCGCAGATGAGGGCCGCCTTGGCCTGGCCCGCGTTGTTCGCCTCGCCCGTCTGGACCTTCTTCTGGCCCAGGAAGCCGAGCACGACGCCGGCGATGCCGGCCGGGATGCCGATGATCGGGCAGCAGAGGCCGAGCACGATCGAGGCGATACCGGCGATCATGCCGATCAGGCCGAGCGTGTTGTTCTGGCCGCCGCCGGTCGGGTAGCCGGCCGGCGGGTACTGGGGCGCGGCGCCGTACGGCTGCTGCTGCTGCGCGTAGGGGTCCTGGCCGTAGGGCTGGCCGGAGGTCGGCTGGCCGTACGGCTGGCCCGAGGTCGGCTGCTGCCCGTACTGCGGGGCCTGCGGCGGCTGGGCGTACGGGTCCTGCCCGTACGGCTGGCCCGAGGTGGGCTGCTGGCCGTACTGCGGGGGCTGCGGCTGCTGGCCGTACGGGTTGTACTGCGGGGAGGTCGGGTCCTGGTTCGGCTGCTGGCCGTAGGGGTCCTGACCTGGGTAACCGGGCTGCATTGCGGAGCGCTCCTCAAGCTGGGGGGTCAACGGTCCATGGTCGGGTTGTTGCCGCTCATCATTCCGCCCGGACACCGGGACGCCCGCGGCACACGGGCCCGGGACCAAGGTCACGATGCCGACGCCGGGCCGGGCGTACGCACGGCACCGGGCGACGGCAGCGTATCGTGCCGGCGCCACGAGGGAGATCACCCGAGGCTGGCCCGCCCGAGCGTCGGACGCCCCTTCCGGCCCGATAGGGTTGCCGCGTGACCGAGCCCGCGTCCGTCGCCCGCCTCGTCGTCCTCGTCTCCGGCTCCGGCAGCAACCTCCAGGCGCTGCTGGACGCCAGCGTCGACCCCGCGTACGGCGCGAAGGTGGTCGCCGTCGGCGCCGACCGGGACGGGATCGTCGGGCTCGACCGGGCCGCCGGGGCCGGTGTGCCGACCTTCGTGGACCGGCTGAAGGACCACCCGAGCCGCGAGGACTGGGACCGGGCGCTCACCGCGCACGTCGCGGAGCACAAGCCCGACCTGGTCATCAGCGCCGGCTTCCTCAAGCTGGTCGGTCCGCACTTCCTGGCCGCGTTCGGCGACCGCTACCTGAACACGCACAACACCCTGCTGCCGGCGTTCCCCGGCATCCACGGCCCCCGGGACGCGCTGGCGTACGGCGTGAAGGTCACCGGGGCCACGCTGTTCTTCGTCGACGCCGGGATGGACACCGGCCCTATCGTCGCCCAGGTCGCCGTGCCGGTGCTGGACGACGACGACGAGGAGACGCTCACCGAGCGCATCAAGTCCGCCGAGCGGCGCCAGCTCGTCGAGCAGGTCGGTCGGCTGGTCCGTGAAGGTTGGACGATCACCGGTAGAAAGGTCACCGTTCCATGAGCGAGCGCCAGCGAGCGAATCAGCGGTACAGCGCCGTGGTGGCTCAGGCCGGCACCGAGCGAAGCGAGGGGGCGGCATGAGTGCCACTGAGGACGTCCGCCGCCCGATCAGGCGGGCGCTGGTCAGCGTCTACGACAAGAGCGGCCTGGTCGAGCTGGCCCAGGCCCTGCACGAGGCCGGCGTGGAGATCGTCTCGACCGGCAGCACCGCGTCGACGATCTCCGGCGCGGGCGTGCCGGTGACCCCGGTCGAGCAGGTGACCGGCTTCCCGGAGATCCTCGACGGCCGGGTGAAGACCCTGCACCCGAAGATCCACGGTGGCCTTCTCGCCGACCTGCGCAAGGACACGCACGCCGCCCAGCTCGACGAGCACGGCATCGCCGGCATCGACCTGCTGGTCTCCAACCTCTACCCGTTCCAGGCCACCGTCGCCTCCGGCGCGAGCCAGGACGAGTGCGTCGAGCAGATCGACATCGGCGGTCCGGCGATGGTCCGGGCCGCGGCCAAGAACCACGCCTCGGTGGCCGTGGTGACCGACCCGGCGACGTACCCGGCGCTGCGGGCCGCGCTCGCCGAGGGCGGCTTCACCCTGGCCCAGCGGCGGGCCCTCGCGGCCCGCGCATTCGCCGACATCGCCGACTACGACGTGGCCGTCGCCGAGTGGTTCGCCCGGGACCTGGCGCCGGCCGCCGACGGGTGGCCGGCGTTCGCCGGGCTGGCGCTGCGCCGCCAGGCGGTGCTGCGCTACGGCGAGAACCCGCACCAGGCGGCCGCCCTCTACGCCGACCCGGCCAGCCCGGCCGGCCTGGCGCAGGCGGAGCAGCTGCACGGCAAGGAGATGTCCTACAACAACTACGTCGACGCCGACGCCGCCTGGCGGGCCGCGAACGACTTCCCCGAGCAGCCGGCGGTGGCGATCATCAAGCACGCCAACCCGTGCGGCATCGCGGTCGGGGCGGACGTGGCCGAGGCGCACCGCCGGGCGCACGCCTGCGACCCGGTGTCCGCGTACGGCGGGGTGATCGCGGTCAACCGGCCGGTGACCGTGGAGCTGGCCCGGCAGGTCGCGGAGATCTTCACCGAGGTGCTGGTGGCGCCCGGCTTCGACGAGGGCGCTCTGGAGATCCTCCGGGGGAAGAAGAACATCCGCCTGCTGCGGGCCCCGGCCTTCGACCCGCTGCCGGCCGAGTGGCGCCAGGTCACCGGTGGGGTGCTGGTGCAGCTGCGGGACCGGATCGACGCCGCCGGCGACGACCCGGCGAACTGGACGCTGGCCACCGGCGAGGCGGCCGACGAGGCCACCCTCCGCGACCTGGCGTTCGCCTGGCGGGCGGTCCGCGCGGTGAAGAGCAACGCCATCCTGCTGGCCCGGGAGGGCGCCACCGTCGGCGTCGGGATGGGCCAGGTCAACCGGGTCGACTCGGCGCAGCTCGCGGTGAGCCGGGCCGGCGCCGAGCGGGTCCGCGGCTCGGTCTGCGCCTCGGACGCATTTTTCCCGTTCGCCGACGGCCCGAAGATCCTCATCGAGGCCGGCGTCCGGGCGATCGTCCAGCCCGGCGGCTCGATCCGCGACGAGGAGACCATCGCCGCCTGCAAGGAGGCCGGCGTGACCATGTACCTCACCGGCACCCGGCACTTCTTCCACTGATCTCCGACCCGGAACAGGGGCGCGGCCGACCGGCCGCGCCCCTGTTTCATGTGTTGCCCGCCCCGGTCCGGGCGATGTCACGAGTGGACGGCTGACCAGCCGGAAGGACGACCCTCCACCATTGCCGGGTTGTGAAAGTTGTTGCTAGCGTTGTCGCGCAGCAAGCGATCGACCCTCCCCGTTCTCCGCTCGATTCGCTCCCGCCCGCGGCCGTCGCGCCGCCCGCTCGAGCGGTCTCCCCCTCGGACAGGTTTGCCCATGCGCGCGTTCGACCGGTTGAGCACCGTCGTCGTCGCGTTGGCGTTCGTCCTGGCCGGCCTGGGCGCGCCCGCCTGCGCGGAGAGCCATCAGCCCGGCGCGGTGGTCACCGCCGCGCACGCCGGCGACCACCGGGCCGCCGCCGCGCTCCACGCGCCCGGCGACGCCCCGCCCGAGCTGCGGACGGCGTTCTCCGGCGGACCCTGCGGTGACCACCGCGCCGGCGTCACCGCCGGCGACGGACCGGACGACGTCCTCCCGGCCGCGCCGCCGCGGATCGGCGGCACGCCCGGCCGGGTGGCCGCCGCGATCCGTTGCCGCCAGCCGGCCCTCCTGTTGCCGCCGCGCGGCACCCTGGCCACCCGCGGCCCACCCGCTTCCGCCTGACCCTGCCCGCGCCGCCCGCCGGACGTGACCCGAGGTCCGTCCGGGCGTTCCGCCGGCCCAGGGTCCCCCTCGGACGGTGTCCGTCCGACCACCGTCAGGCGCCGTCGCGCGCCACCCGTCCATGGTCTTCCGTCCCGGGCCGCCGGGCCCGGTACCCCCTCGAATCCGGGAGGATTCACATGTCCACATTCCGCTGGCGCAAGCCGGCGACAATCGCGGGCGCGCTGGTGCTCACCGCCGCGCTCGGTGGCGTCATCGCCACCAACCACGAGGTGCAGGAGAAGCTCGGCCTGGCCGAGGAGCCCGGCGCCAACATGCCCTGGCATCCCAGGGAGTTCATGGAGATGGCGGCCGGCGAGGAGTCGGAGGAGGCCGGCGAGGAGGCCTTCGAGGCCCGCACCATCGCCGAGCAGTTCGCCCAGGCCCGCTACGCCCCGGGCATCGTCGCGCCGGGGGCGTACACCAACGCGCTGAGCCAGCTCAACGCGCTGCCCGCCACCAAGGGCCGCTGGCACGAGGTCACCAACCTCAGGTACGACGGCGACGACCCTCGCTACCGCGACTACGCGTCCAACTCTTCCGGGGGCGCCGGCCTCGTCACCGGCCGGATCACCGGCCTCGCGTCGGACAACAGCGGCCACGTGTACGCGGCCGGCGCGGACGGCGGCGTGTGGCGTTCCTCGATCGGCGGCGGGAGCTGGACGCCGATCACGGACGCGCTGCCCACCCTGTCCAGCGGCGATGTCGTGCTGGCCGCCGACGGTTCGCTCTGGTACGCCAGCGGCGAGGGGAACACCGGCGGCACCTCGTACGTCGGCGCCGGCGTCTACCGGTTGGCCGACCCGAAGTCCGGCGCGTTCGCACCGACCGACCGGGTCGGCGGGACCGAGCTGGAGAGCACGGTCATCAACAAGCTGCGCTTCTTCGACGGCAAGGTCTGGGTCGCCACCAACCGGGGCCTGTTCTCGCACGCGATGGGCAGCTCCTCGGGCGCCTGGAAGCTGGAGTTCGCGCCGAACCCGAGCTACCTGCCGGGCGGGGCGAACGCGGGTGACGCGAACGCCGCGTACAAGAACATCGTCAACGACGTGGCCCAGGACCCGCGCAACCCGAAGCACGCGGTGGTCGCCTCGGCCTGGCGCTCCGGTGACACCTACAACGGCTTCTACGAGACCGCCGACTACACCGCGGGCGGCTGGACGAAGGTCAACCCGACCGGCGCCATGCCGGCCGACGACATCGGCTACGTGACGTTCGCCTTCTCCGCCGACGGCGGCAAGCTGTACGCGATCAACCAGTCGCCGAAGCTGCTCAACAAGCCGGCCGGCAACGTGAACAGCTACCTGGACGGCATCTACGTCTCCAACACCGGCAACCCGGCCGGCCCCTGGAACAAGATCGCCGACTCGTCGAAGCTGGGCAACTCCGGCTCGGCCCTCAAACAGACCGTGATGGGCAAGGGCTACGGCCCGGGCATCCAGGCCTGGTACAACCAGTTCCTTGCGGTGGACCCGGCCAACCCGAACCACGTCTGGGCGGGCCTGGAAGAGGTCTACGAGTCGACCGACGCCGGTGCCAACTGGAAGACCGTCGGCCCGTACTGGAACTTCAACTTCTCCTGCTGGAACATCCACGACGCGCAGAACACCTGCAGCAAGACCACCCACTCCGACCAGCACTCGGTGGCCGTGGGCAACGGCTTCGTCTATGTCGGTAACGACGGCGGCGTCTACCGGCGGCCGATCAACGGAAAGACCGACAAGGACGGGCACGCCACCGACTGGCAGAGCCTCAACGACGGCACCATCGACGCGCTCCAGTACTACTCGGTGGCACTGGGCAAGGACCCGGCCAGGGCCGGCACCATCGTCTCCGGCGGTCTGCAGGACAACGGCACCTCGATCCTGCGCCCCGGCGACACCGTGATGGGCTCGCACTTCGGCGGTGACGGCGGCGACTCCCAGGCCGACCCGGCGAACGGCTGCCGGCAGGTCCAGGAGTACACCAACCTGGCCATGCGGGTGACCGAGAACTGCAACGCCAACACCGGCTCGGGCACGCAGGCGGACTCCACCTCGCGCGACATCCAGCCGTACACCAACGCGCCCGGCGACGAGTTGGCCCGGTTCATCGCGCCGTTCGCCCCGGACGATCACGACGCGAACGTCTGGGTCGCCGGTGGCCAGCACGTCTGGGTCAACACCAAGGGCTACTCGATCAAGGACGGCAAGGGCTGGACGAACGTGTTCGACCTGGGCGCCGGCCACACCGCCACCTCGGTGGCGGTCTCCGGCGGCACGGCGTACGTCGGTTGGTGCGGCCCGTGCAACAACGCCGGCTTCGCCCGGGGCCTCGCGGTCGGCAAGGTCACCGACCCGGCGAGCTGGCACCAGGTCACCCTGCCGGGTGACTTCCCGAACCGGTTCCTCCAGGGCGTCGGGATCGACCCGGCGAACCCGTCGCACGCCTTCCTCGCGGTGAACGGGTTCTCCCGCCGGTTCACCGAGGGGCCGGGCGCCGGCGTCGGCCACGTCTTCGAGACCACCGACGCGGGCGCGACCTGGAAGGACGTCTCGGCGAACCTGCCGGACGTGCCGGCCAGCTCGATCAAGGAGCTGTCCAGCGGCGCGCTGGTGCTCGCCACCGACCTGGCCACGTTCTACCGCGCCCCCGGCGCCACCGGCTGGCAGCGGCTCGGCGCCGGCCTGCCGCTGACCGTCGGCATGGACGTCGAGTACGACGCGGCCGACAACTCGGTCTACGTCGCGACCCACGGCCGCGGCATCTGGGCGTTCCCCCTCGCCCAGCTCTGACCGGGCACCCCGTGCGGAGGCCCCGTCCCCCCTTCCTCCGGGGGACGGGGCCTCCGTCGCGTCGGGGGCTCAGGCGCCGGGGCGTACCTCGGCGAAGTGGCAGGCCGAGGGGTGCGGGTCCGCCGCGCGGAGCACCGTGTGCGGCTCCTGGATGGCGCAGACCTCCTGCGCCTTCCAGCACCGGGTGCGGAACCGGCAGCCCGAGGGCGGGTCGGCCGGGCTGGGCACGTCGCCGGTGAGCCGGATGATGGTCCGGTCCTCGCGGGCGTCCGGGTCGGGCACCGGCACCGCGGAGAGCAGCGCCTGGGTGTACGGGTGGGTGGCCCGCTCGTAGATCTCCTCCTCGGTGCCGATCTC
This sequence comes from Micromonospora sp. NPDC004540, assembly GCF_040610095.1. NCBI lineage: Bacteria > Bacillati > Actinomycetota > Actinomycetes > Micromonosporales > Micromonosporaceae > Micromonospora > Micromonospora sp. NPDC004540. Next base: position 23,013 of record NZ_JBEXLR010000040.1, on the reverse strand, counting down.
CACGATCTTGCCGAGGTACATCACGGCGACCCGGTCCGAGATGTGCCGGACCACCGACAGGTCGTGCGCGATGAAGATGTACGACAGCCCGAACTCGTCTTGGAGCTGCTCCAGCAGGTTGATCACCTGGGCCTGGATGGAGACGTCCAGGGCGGAGACCGGCTCGTCGCAGACGATCACCTCGGGGCGCAGGGCCAGCGCCCGGGCGATGCCGATGCGCTGCCGCTGGCCGCCGGAGAACTGGTGCGGGTAGCGGTTGACGTGCTCGGGGTTCAACCCGACCACGTCCAGCAGCTCCTGCACCCGCTTCCGCTTGCTGCCCTTCGGCGCCGCGTCCGGGTGGATCTCGAACGGCTCGCCGATGATGTCGCCGACCGTCATCCGCGGGTTCAGCGAGGTGTAGGGGTCCTGCATCACCATCTGCATGTTGCGGCGCAGCCGGCGCAGCTCCGACCCGGAGGCCTTGAACAGGTCCTTGCCCTCCAGCGTGGCCCGGCCGGAGGTCGGCGTCTCCAGCCGCATGAGCAGCCGGGCCAGGGTCGACTTGCCGCAGCCGGACTCGCCGACCACGCCGAGCGTCTCGCCCCGGCGCAGCTCGAAGCTGACCCGGTCGACCGCCTTGACCGCGCCGATCTGCTTCTGGAAGAGCACGCCCCGGCTGATCGGGAAGTGCTTCACCACGTTGTCGACGGAGAGGACGGTCTCGCCGCGGACCTTGGTCGGGCTAACGGGCGCTGTCATCACGGACCTCCTGCGCGAAGTGGCACGCGCTGGTCCGGCCGTCGCCGAGGACCAGGTCGTGCGGCACCACGTCCACGCAGACCTGCTGCACGTACGGGCACCGGGGGTGGAACGGGCAGCCGGAGGGGATCCGCATCAGGTTCGGCGGCAACCCCTTGATCGTCGACAGCGCCTGGCCGCGGACGTCCAGGCGCGGGATCGACTCGAGCAACCCCTTGGTGTACGGGTGGGCCGGCGCCCGGTACAGCGAGCGCACGTCGGCGTGCTCGACGATCCGGCCGGCGTACATGACGGCGATCCGGTCCGCGACACCGGCGACCACGCCGAGGTCGTGGGTGATCAGGATCATCGCCATGTTCAGGTCGCGGCGCAGGTCGGCCAGGAGGTCCATGATCTGGGCCTGCACGGTGACGTCCAGCGCCGTGGTGGGCTCGTCGGCGATCAGCACCTTCGGGTCCAGGGCGAGCGCCATGGCGATCATGACGCGCTGCCGCATGCCGCCGGAGAACTGGTGCGGGTAGTCGCCGAGCCGCTTTGCCGCGGCCGGGATCTTCACCAGGTCCATCAGCTCGACGGCCCGCCGGCGGGCGTTGGCCCGGGACATCCCCTCGCGCTGGCGGAGCGTCTCGCCGATCTGCCAGCCGACCGGGAAGACCGGGTTCAACGCCGAGAGCGCGTCCTGGAAGATCATCGCGATCTCCTTGCCGCGCACCTGCCGGCGCTGCTCCTCGGACTGGGTCAGCAGGTCCCGGCCCTGGTAGAGGATCTGGCCGGAGCGGACGTGCGCCGGGGGCGTGTCCAGGATGCCCATGATCGCCTGGGCGGTGACCGACTTGCCGGAGCCGGACTCGCCGAGCACGGCCAGGGTCTCGCCCGCGTCGAGGTGGTAGGAGACCCCGTTGATCACCCGGGCCACGCCCTCGGTGGTGCGGAACTCGACGTGCAGGTCCCGTACCTCCAGCAGGTGGCCGCCGGGCGGGGTGGGGGAGGCCGGCGTGGGCCGGACGGCGGACTGGGTCATGGCAGTGCCTGCCTTTCGCTCACGACTGCGGGGCTCGCTGCGCTCACTCCTCGCGCTCGCACGGCTCACCGGAGCTTCGGGTCGAAGGCGTCGCGGATCGCGTCGCCGAGCATGATGAAGGCGAGCACGGTCAGCGCGAGGAAGGCGGAGGGCACGATCAGCGGGGTCGCCGACTCCCGCATGTGGATGCGGCCGGTGTCGATGTCCTGGCCCCAGGAGATGGTCGGGGCCTTCAGGCCGATGCCGAGGAAGCTCAGCGTCGCCTCGGCCGCGATGAACGAGCCGAGCGCGATGGTGAGCACCACGATCGCCGGGGCGAGCGCGTTCGGCAGGATGTGCCGCCACATGATCCGGCCGTTCCGGGCGCCGAGCATCCGGGCCGCGGAGACGTAGTCCTGCTCCTTGGCGGTGATCACCGAGGAGCGGATAACCCGGGCCGCGGTGGTCCAGCCGAGCACCGCCAACACGAAGATCACCGCGAACAGCCGGACGTTGTCGCTGCTGGTGCTCAGCCGCTTGAGCAGCACGATCGCGGCGAGCAGCAGCGGGATGCCGAGCACGATGTCGATCACGCGGGAGAGCACCGCGTCCACCCAGCCGCCGAAGTAGCCGGCGAGCATGCCGACGACCAGCGCGATCACGCCGGTGGCCAGCGCGGCGAGGGCACCCACCAGCAGCGAGGCCCGGGTTCCGTAGACCGCCCGGGCATAGACGTCGCAGCCCTGGAAGTCGTACCCGAAGATGGCCCCGCCGGACGGCCCGGCGTGCTGCCGGGAGAGCAGGCAGTCCCGCGGGTCGTTGGCGGTGAACAGCGACGGCACGGCGGCCATCGCGGTGAACAGCACGACCAGGCCCAGGCTGATCCAGAAGATCGGGTTGCGGCGCAGGTCCCGCCAGGCGTCGCCGGCCAGGCTGCGCGGCTTCTGCGGCGCGCCGACCTGGTTGGGTGCGCCCGGCTCGCCGGAGACGCCCCGCCGCGCGGCCTGGTTCTCCGTGGCCGCCACCGTTTCGAAGTCACTCATGCCCGCACCTCGCTCCGCTCGGCGCGACCACGAGCCAGCACACTGCGTTGACGATTCGTTCGCTGCGCTCACTCATAGCGGATCCTCGGGTCGAGTACGGCGTACAGCACGTCCACCACCAGGTTGGAGATCAGGTAGACCACGACGAGCACGCTGACGATGCCGACCACCAGCGGGCCGTCCTCGGTGCGGATGCCGCGAAAGAGGTTGAAGCCCACGCCGGGGATGTTGAACACGCCCTCGGTGATGATCGCGCCGCTCATCAGGTTGCCCAGCTCGACGCCGAGGAAGGTGACCACCGGGATGAGCGAGTTGCGCAGCACGTGGACGCTGATGATGCGCCGCTTGACCAGGCCCTTCGACCGGGCCGTGCGGACGTAGTCGGCGCGCAGGTTCTCCGCCACCGAGGTGCGGGTCAGCCGCAGGGCGGTGGCCAGCGACAGCGAGCCGAGCACGATGCCGGGCAGCAGCAGCGCGTAGAAGCTCGGTTGGGCCCCCGCGGTGGGCGGGAAGAGCTGCCACCTGACGCCGAGGAAATACTGCGCGAGCGGTGCCAGGACGATGGTGGGGATGCCCAGCACCAGCAGGGTGAGCACCAGCGTCGAGTTGTCGAAGATGCTTGCCCGACGGATGCCGGCGATCACGCCGGCCGTGACGCCGAAGACGATGGCCACGGCGAGCGCGATGAGCGCCAGCCGCACGGTGACCGGCCAGGCCTGCTGAAGGATGTCGCCGATCTGCCGGCCGGTGAGCGACTGGCCCAGGTCGCCCTGGAGCAGGTTCTTGACGTAGTCGAGGTAACGGTAGAAAAAGCCGCCCACGCCCGTCTGGTCCAGGTGGTACTTCTGCGTCAGGTATGCCCGCTGGGCCGCCGTCACCGGCCGCTCCCCGGCGAGGGCCTGGATCGGGTCGCCCTGCCCGGCGAACATCAGCGCGTAGACGATCAGCGTGGTCCCGAAGAACGCGAGGACCATCTGCAGGAGGCGCCGCAGGATGAAGCGGAACATGCTTTCCAGTCTCTCTGGAAAAACGCGAAAGGGGCGCAGGTTGACATCTCTGGCGTACCGGAGATTGCGCCCGCCACGTGCCACGGGCCACCCGGGTCGCCCCGGGTGGCCCGTGCCGCGGTCAGCTCAGCTGGCCGCCTCGATCTTGACGAGGTTGACCCGCTGGAACAGGTCCATCTGGACGTTCTTGACCTTGCTGGAGTGCCCGTACACGTTCTCGCCGAAGCGGAGCGGGATCACCGGCATGTCCTTGGCCAGGATGTCCTCGGCCTGCTGGTACTTCTTGATCGCCTCAGCCTGGGTGGGCGCGGCCGAGCCCTCCTTGACCAGGCGGTCGAACTCCGGGTTGCTGTAGCCGTAGTAGTTCGACGAACCGTTGGTGCTGTACAGCGGGCCGAGGTAGTCCTCCATGGACGGGTAGTCCATGACCCAGCCCATCCGGAACAGACCCACCGGCTGCTTCTTCTCGACCTTGGTCAGCAGGTCGGCGAACTTCGGCTCGGCCGAGCCGACGCAGTCGACGCCCAGGTTGGCCTTGAGCTGGTTGCAGGTCGCGTCGACCCAGTCCTTGTGACCGCCGTCCCCGTTGTAGGAGATGGTGATCTTCGACGGGCCGCCGGCGGCCTGGTAGAGCTTCTTGGCCTCGGTCGGGTTGAACTGACCCGCGGCACCCGTGGTGTTGTCCCGGTAGCCCGGCAGGACCGGCGAGACGAACGAGCGGGCCGACTGCTGCGAACCCTTGAAGATCGACTTGGTGATCTCGTCACGGTCGATCGCCATCGAGATCGCCTTGCGCACGTCCGGCTTGCTGTAGTCCTTCTCGAAGGTGGGGAAGGCCAGGAACTGGAACGACGACATCGGGCTGGTCTGGTAGTTGTCGCCCAGGTCGCTCGGCGCGGTGCTCAGGTTCTCGGTCGGGATCGTCGGCAGCACGTCGAGGTTGTCCGACTGCAGGTCCGAGTACGCCGCGGTGAGCTGCTGGTAGACCCGGAACTCGACGGCCTTCACCTTGGGCTTCTCGCCCGGGTACGCGTCGTAGCGCTCGACGTCGAGCTTGCTGTCGTGCTGCCAGGTGCCCTTCATCTTGAACGGGCCCTGGCCGATCGGCGCCTGCTCGTAAGAGTCGTTGAGCACGCCCGGCGCGGAGAACGCGGCCTCCGGCAGCGGGTAGAACGCGGTGTAGCCCAGCATGGACTTGAAGTCGATGTACGGCTCGGAGAGCGTCACCTGGAAGGTCAGGTCGTCCAGCTTCTTCAGGCCGGACATCGTCTTGGCCTTCGGCTTCTCGCCCTGCAGGTCCTGGTAGCCCGCGATCTTCTCGAAGAAGTAGCTGGCGCCCTGGCCGTTGGGCGCGTACGCGCCGTAGTTCCAGGCGTTGATGTAGTCGTCGGACGTGACCTTCTCGCCGTTGTGGAAGGTGAACCCGTCCTTGAGCTTGACCGTCCAGACCTTGTTGTTGTCGGACGGCGTCACCGCCTGGGCCGCGACCTCGTACGGCTTGTTCTGCGCGTCGTAGTCGACGAGCGGGCTGAACAGACCGGCGAGCACCTGCGAGCCGGACGTTTCGGTGGTGTTGGTCGGAACCAGGTGCTGCGGCTCGGAAATCTGGATACTGACCGCCGCGTCCTGGCCGCTGCCGCTCGATCCGCCGTTCCCGCCGCTGCCGCAGGCCGCCAGGCCCAGCGTCACCGCGAGCGGGAGGGCGGTCCAGGCGGCGAGTCTACGAACACGCATGAACTCTCCTCATCTCCTCACGCTGCGCAGTCAGGCCCGGCGCTGGGTGACGCTGCGCAACGAGCGGTAACGGTAGGTCGCGATCGGCCCCGTCGACAACGGGAGCGTTGCGAACCGGTAACGGATCGTGCCGACCGGGCTTGTCGTCGCCGGCCCGACCTGCTAAGGAAGTGCCTCGCCGGGCCCATCAGCAGGACTTTTCCTCCGCCCGGTCGCGTCGTGCGGTGGGGTCGCGGCGTGCTCGGGTGGATGTGCCAGGGCCGTCCGCGCTGTCCCGTCCCGCGCTCGGTGTCCGTATCCACCTGTGGCGCGATGCACATTCGGTCACTCTCAGTGACTAACCCCACGTCACGGTTCGTCACCGTTTGCCGTCGTCGGCCGGGCGGGGGCGCGGCGTGAGACGATCCATTCGTGACGGCGACCATCCTGGACGGCAAGGCGACCGCGGCGGAGATCAAGGACGAGCTGCGGACGCGGGTCAAGGCGCTGGCGGAGCGGGGCATCACCCCCGGGCTGGGCACGGTCCTGGTCGGGGAGGACCCCGGCTCCCAGGCGTACGTCAACGGCAAGCACCGCGACTGCGCCGAGGTGGGCATCGCCTCGATCCGCCGGGAGCTGCCGGCCGACGCCACCCAGGAGCAGCTCGACGCGGTGCTGACCGAGCTGAACGCCGACCCGGGCTGCCACGGCTACATCGTCCAGCTGCCGCTCCCGGCCCACCTGGACACCCAGCGGGCGCTGGAGCTGATCGACCCGGACAAGGACGCCGACGGCCTGCACCCGGTCAACCTGGGCCGGCTGGTGCTCGGCTACGACGCCCCGCTGCCCTGCACCCCGCGCGGCATCGTCGAGCTGCTCCGCCGGCACGACGTGCCGCTGCGCGGCGCGAAGGTCGCGCTGGTCGGCCGGGGCAACACCGTCGGCCGGCCGCTCGGCCTGCTGCTCACCCGGCGCAGCGAGAACGCCACCGTGACCCTGTGCCACACCGGCACGCTGGACCTCGCCGCGCACACCCGCGAGGCCGACATCGTCATCGTCGCGGCCGGCGTGCCGGGGCTGCTCACCGCCGACATGGTCAGCCCGGGCGCGACCGTGGTGGACGTCGGCATCACCCGGGTGATCGGGGCCGACGGCAAGGGCCGCTACACCGGCGACGTCGACCCGGAGGTGGCCGGGGTCGCCGGCCGGCTGGTGCCGATGCCGGGCGGGGTCGGCCCGATGACGCGGGCCATGCTGCTGACCAACGTCGTCGAGCGGGCCGAGCGGGACTGAGCCACCCAGGCACGTCATAACCGTCCGCCCCTGGCCCGATCGGTGCCAGGATGGCTGATACGGTCCGGAAAACCGACTGGTATCAGGGAGTGGGACGACCATGGGTAAGAAGGTCACTGTCGTCGGGGCCGGCTTCTACGGCTCCACCACCGCACAGCGCCTGGCCGAGTACGACGTCTTCGACACCGTCGTGATCACCGACATCGTGGAGGGCAAGCCGGCGGGTCTCGCGCTGGACCTCAACCAGTCGCGCGCCGTCGAGGGCTTCGAGACCAAGGTCGTCGGCGTCACCACCGGCCCGAACGGCGAGGGCTACGAGGCCATCGAGGGCTCGGACGTCGTCGTCATCACCGCGGGCCTGCCCCGCAAGCCGGGCATGAGCCGGATGGACCTGCTGGAGACCAACGCCAAGATCGTCCGTCAGGTCGCCGAGAACGTCGCCAAGTACGCCCCGAACGCCGTCGTCATCGTCGTCTCCAACCCGCTCGACGAGATGACCGCGCTGGCCCAGCTCGCCACCCAGTTCCCGAAGAACCGGGTGCTCGGCCAGGCCGGCATGCTCGACACCGCCCGGTTCACCAACTTCGTGGCCGAGGCGCTGAACGTGCCGGTGAAGTCGGTGAAGACCCTGACCCTGGGCTCGCACGGCGACACCATGGTCCCGGTCCCGTCGAAGAGCACCGTGAACGGCAAGCCGCTGCGCGAGGCCATGCCGGCCGAGCAGATCGAGGAGCTGGTCGTCAAGACCCGCAACGGTGGCGCCGAGGTCGTGGCGCTGCTGAAGACCGGTTCGGCGTACTACGCCCCGTCGGCCGCCGCCGCCCGGATGGCCAAGGCCGTCGCCGAGGACTCCGGCGACGTCATGCCGGTCTGCGCCTGGGTCGACGGGCAGTACGGCATCTCCGGCGTCTACCTGGGCGTCGAGGCCGAGATCGGCGCCGAGGGCGTCAAGCGGGTCGTCGAGACCGACCTGGACGCCGACGAGCTGGCCGCCCTCAAGGAGGCCGCCGAGGCCGTCCGCGCCAAGCAGGCCGACGTAGCCAACATGTGACCTGAGCACCTCCGCCGAAGGGGCGGGCCGGCTGACGCCGGCCCGCCCCTTCGCACATCTCGGGCCTCCCGCCCCGTTGATCATGAAGTTGGCGGCAGTGATGGAGATCGACATCGCCGTCAACCTCATGATCAACGAGGCGAGAGGCGGGGGAGGTGGGGGAGGGGGGTGAAGGGGTGGCCCAGGTGGGGGGTGGCCAGGGTGGTCGCGCCGTGGTCGGCCAGGGAGTGCAGGAGGGCGGTGCGGGAGGCGCGGGCCTCGGACGGGTTCTCCTCGTGGGCGTAGGCGAGGGTGGGGTCGACCAGTTGGAGGGTGTGGACCAGGAGGTCGCCGGTGACCAGGAGGCGGTCGTCGCCGTCGTCGACCAGCACGGACTGGTGGCCGGGGGTGTGGCCGGGCGTGCTCAGCACGCGTACCCCGGGGGTGAGGGTGGTGTCGCCGTCGACCACCCGGAGCCGGCCGGCGGCGCGCAACGGCCCCAGGAGTCGGGCCGGCAGTTCGGGGTGGAACAGCTCCAGCGCGGCCAGCTCGGCGCGCTGCACCAGGTGGTCCGCGTTCGGGAAGTGCGGGCCCGCCCAGCCGATGTGGTCGGTGTGCAGGTGGGTGAGCACCACGGTGCGGACGTCGGCCGGGTCGATGCCGGCGTCGGCCAGCTCGGCCGGCAACCGGCCGGGCACCGGCGCCCAGCTCGCGGCGAGCGCGTCGGCCGGGCCGATCCCGGCGTCCACCAGGGTGACCGGCCCGTCCCCGGTACGCAGCGCGAACGCGCGGAACGGCAGCCACCAGCGGCCGTCCGGGGTGACGGTGTCCGGGTCCCGCCGGTCGGCCTCGTGCCACTGCTCCGGGGTGGCGTCGGGGAACGCCTCCGCGCGCGGTTGGAAGAAGGGACCCGCCCCGTCGAGCAGGGCGGTGACCGTGATAGACCCGACCGTGTGAGTCAGCGGCATCCGGGAAGGATGTCACCGCGGCCCGTCCCGGGCGACCCCGTTTCCGGCGGGGTGAGGCCGGCTGGGGAGCCCCGGTCTGTTTCCAGTACGCTCGTACTGCTTGAGCACGTGTCCCCCGAGAGGAGCGCCGGCCGATGGCGAAGATCAAGGTAAACAACCCGGTCGTGGAGATCGACGGCGACGAGATGACCCGGATCATCTGGAAGCAGATCCGGGAGCAGCTGATCCTGCCCTACCTCGACGTCGACCTGCACTACTACGACCTGTCGATCCAGCACCGCGACGAGACCGACGACCAGGTCACCGTCGACGCCGCCAACGCCATCAAGGAGCACGGCGTCGGCGTCAAGTGCGCCACCATCACCCCGGACGAGGCCCGGGTGGAGGAGTTCGGCCTGAAGAAGATGTGGCGGTCGCCGAACGGCACCATCCGCAACATCCTCGGCGGCGTGGTCTTCCGCGAGCCGATCATCATGTCGAACGTGCCGCGGCTCGTCCCCGGCTGGACCAAGCCGATCATCATCGGCCGGCACGCGCACGGCGACCAGTACAAGGCCACCGACTTCGTCGTGCCCGGCCCCGGCAAGGTGACCGTCACCTACACCCCGGCCGACGGCTCCGCGCCGGTGGAGATGGAGGTCGCCAACTTCTCCGGCGGCGGCATCGCCATGGGCATGTACAACTTCGACGACTCGATCCGGGACTTCGCCCGGGCCTCGTTCCGGTACGGCCTGGACCGCAACTACCCGGTCTACCTGTCCACCAAGAACACCATCCTCAAGGCGTACGACGGCCGGTTCAAGGACATCTTCGCCGAGGTGTTCGAGAACGAGTTCAAGGCCGAGTTCGACGCCGCCGGCATCACCTACGAGCACCGGCTGATCGACGACATGGTCGCCGCCGCGCTCAAGTGGGAGGGCGGCTACGTCTGGGCCTGCAAGAACTACGACGGTGACGTCCAGTCCGACACCGTCGCGCAGGGCTTCGGCTCGCTGGGCCTGATGACCTCCGTCCTGCTCTCCCCGGACGGCCGCACCGTCGAGGCCGAGGCCGCGCACGGCACGGTCACCCGGCACTACCGGCAGTGGCAGAAGGGCGAGAAGACCTCGACCAACCCGATCGCCTCGATCTACGCCTGGACCCGGGGCCTGTCCCACCGGGGCAAGCTGGACGGCACCCCGGCGGTCACCGAGTTCGCCAACACCCTGGAGCAGGTCATCGTGGAGACCGTCGAGGGCGGCCAGATGACCAAGGACCTCGCGCTGCTCATCTCGCGAGACGCCCCGTGGCTGACCACCGACGAGTTCATGAACGCGCTGGACGAGAACCTGGCCCGCAAGCTGTCGGCCTGATCACCCTCGTTCGCACCGGAGCCCGCCGGCCTCTGGCCGGCGGGCTCCGTCGTGCCCGCCGGGCGTCACCCGGAGCGGGCACGCCTCGTTGTGCAGGGTGGACGTGATGCCAGTCCCGTCCAGGAAGGTTGACCGCGGTCGCCTCGCGGCTTGAGCGCCGATCAGCCAGCCTTCCCGGCTGTCGCACACAGCCAGCCGTCCCTTCCCTCGCGGGGGGCCCTGTCCCGGGCCCCCCGCGCCCTGTTGTGGGGCGGGAGGTCAGGCGGCGCGGAGCAGTTCCGCCGCGCGCTCCGGGGCGATGTCGTTGATGAACACGCCCATCCCGGACTCGGAGCCGGCCAGATACTTCAGCTTGTCCTTGGCCCGCCGGATGCTGAACAGCTGCAGGTGCAGGTGCCCCAGCTCCCGGTCGACGTGCACCGGGGCCTGGTGCCAGGCGGCGATGTACGGCATCGGCATGTCGAACAGCCCGTCGAAGCGGCGCAGCACGTCCAGGTAGAGCGGACCGAAGGCGTCCCGCTCGGCGTCGTCCAGCGCCGGGATGTCCGGCACCGGGCGGTGCGGGGCCACGTGCACCTCGAACGGCCAGCGGGCCGCCGCCGGCACGTACGCCGTCCAGTGCTCGTTGCTCGCCACCACCCGGTCGCCGGCGGCGCGTTCGGCGGCGAGCACGTCGGCGTAGAGGTTGCCCCCGGTGCGCTCGGCGTGCCGGCGGGCGGCGGCCAGCATGGTCCGCGTCCGCGGCGTGACGAACGGGTACGCGTAGATCTGGCCGTGCGGGTGGTGCAGGGTCACCCCGATCTCCACGCCCCGGTTCTCGAACGGGAAGATCTGCTCCACCCCGGGCAGTTCGCCCAGCGCGGTGGTGCGGTCGGCGAGCGCGTCGAGCACGGTCCGCACCCGGCCGGGGGAGAGGCCGGCGAACGAGGCGTTGTGGTCGTCGGTGAAGCAGACCACCTCGCACTTGCCGCGCCCCGGCCGGACCGGGGTGAACGGGGTGATCTCGGCCGGCTCCTCGGCGACCCGCTGGCTCAGTGACGGGAACCGGTTCTCGAAGACGACCACGTCGTAGTCGGGGGCGGGGATCTCGCTGAGCCGGTCGCCGCGGGAGGGGCAGAGCGGGCACTGGTCGGCCGGGGGGAGGAAGGTCCGGGTCTGCCGGTGCACCGCGACCGCCACCCACTCGTCGGTCAGCGGGTCGTAGCGGAGCTGCGAGGCGTGCGGCGGCGGGGGCAGTTCCCGCCGGTCCGGCTGGTCCCGGACCGCGTCGTCCCGCTCGTCGAAGTAGATCAACTCGCGGCCGTCGGCCAGCTCGATCTGCGTACGCTTCACTCCGCCCCCTCCGTGCCCGGCACGATCACCAGCTCGCCCACCCTCTCCTCGAGTACCCGGCGCGCGTCCGGCGCCAACCGGTCGTCGGTGACCAGCACGTCCGCGGCGTCCAGCGGAACGATCGAGGAGATGCCGACCGTGCCCCACTTGGTGTGGTCGGCGAGCACCACGAGCCCGTCGGCGGCCGCCACCAGGGCCCGGTCCGTGTCCGCCTCCATGAGGTTGGGGGTGGTGAACCCGGCCCGCTCGCTGATCCCGTGCACGCCGAGGAAGAGCAGGTCCAGGTGGAGCGCGCCGATGGCGGCCACGGCCAGCGGGCCGACCAGCGCGTCCGAGGGGGTGCGCACGCCGCCGGTGAGCACCACGGTCTGGTCCGGCCGGCCGCCCACGTGCAGGATCTCGGCCACCGGCAGGGAGTTCGTCACCACGGTCAGGCCCGGCACGTCGGTCAGGCGGCGGGCCAGCTCGGCGGTGGTGGTGCCGGCGGACAGCGCGATCGCGGCGCCGGGGCGGACCAGCCCCGCGGCCCGGCCGGCGATGGCGGCCTTCTCCACGGACTGGCGGACCGACTTGGCCCGGAAGCCGGGCTCGTCGGTGGAGCCGGGGCCGGCCAGCGTCGCCCCGCCGTGCACCTTGGCGAGCAGACCCTGCTCGTGCAGCGTCTCCAGGTCGCGCCGGATGGTCATGTCCGAGACGCCGAACTCGGCGGCCAGCTCGGTGACCCGGACGCCTCCGGCGGCGCGGACCCGTTCCAGGATGACCGCCTGCCGCTGCCGTGCCAGCACCCCGCCGCCACCTCCCGACTCCCCGACCCCGTGTCCACGTGGTCGAACGCGTTCCAACAAAGATGAACACTACCGCGCAGCGGCGGACAACGGAAGGAACGCGGAACCGCCGCCGTCCCGGGGCGGGGCGGCGGCGGTCGGTGGTGCCGGATCAGGCGGTTTGGAGGCGGGTCTCCACCCAGCCGGTCTCGGTGAGGTGCTCCATCACCCGCTGGACCGCCTCCTCGACGGTCATGTCCGTGGTGTCGACGACCAGGTCGGCGTCGGTCGGCTCCTCGTACGGGTCGTCGATCCCGGTCATCCCGGTGAGCAGGCCGGCCCGGGCGCGCGCGTAGAGGCCCTTGCGGTCGCGCTGCTCGCAGACCTCCAGCGGGGTGGCCACATGGACCAGCAGGAAGCCGGCCCCGGCGGCCTGCGCCATCTCCCGGGCGGTGGCCCGGGCCGCGGCGTACGGGGCGATCGGGCAGCAGATGCCGACGCCCCGGTGCCGGGCGATCTCGGCGGCCACCCAGCCGATCCGGCGCACGTTGAGATCCCGGTCGGCCTTGCCGAAGCCCAGCCCCGCCGAGAGCTCCCGGCGCACCACGTCGCCGTCGAGCAGGGTGATGGTCCGGTCGCCGCCCTCGCGCAGCTGGTCGGCCAGCCCGCGGGCGATGGTCGACTTGCCGGAGCCGGAGAGACCGGTCAGGAAGATCACCAGACCGCGGTGCCGGCGCGGCGGGCGGGCCCGGGCCAGCTCCTTGGCCACCGCCGGCGGCGTGTGCCACTCGGGCAGCGGGAAGCCCCGGTCCAGCAGGTCGTCGATCTCCTCCTGGCTGAGCGCCAGCCGCCGGTTGCGCGGCGGGATGTCCTCCCGCCAGCGCCACTGCCCGTCCCGGTTGTCGTAGGCCAGCTCGCGGGGCACCAGCACCCGCAGACCGGCCCCCGAGAGCATGCCCTCGGTGGAGAGCAGGTGGGTCACCCCGTAGGCGGCGGCGACCCGGGCCCGCAGCAGCGCGTCGCTGATCTCGTCGCGCCGCTTCGCCAGCGGCACCGCCACCAGTGTGGCCGGGGGCATCCGGTCCCGGGCGGCGAACACGCTGCGCACCAGCGCCTCGGCCGGCAGCCCGCCGGTCGCCTCCTCGCTCACCGGGATCAGCACCAGCAGGTGCGCGCCGAGCGTCCGGGCGGCGTGCGCGATCTGCGCGAGCTGCGGCCGGTGCAGCGGACGGTCGGCGAAGACGCCGAGCACCCGCCCCGGGGGCAGCAGCCCCCGGACCTCGTCCGGGCTGCGCCGCAGCCGCTGGAACGGCCCGTGGCCGCCGTCGCCCAGCGGGCGCACCGCGCCGCCCACGCCGACCGTGCCCTCGCGGACCGGCCAGGCGTCGGTCACGTCCATCGCGGCCACCGGAGCGCCCTCGCCGTCGGTGAGCACCAGCGCCCGGCGCAGCGGGTCGTCCAGCACCAGCCCGTCGGCGAGCGCGGCCGGCACCTGGAGGGTCACCGGCACCGGCCACGGCGTGCCGTCGGCGAGCCGGCCGCGCCGGGCCAGCGAGGCCAGGTCGGCCCGGGTCATGAAGCCGGTCAGCGGGGCGTACGCCCCGGTCAGCAGCAACCCCAGATCGGCCAGCTCAGCGGGCCTTGGCGCGTACGCCGGCGCGTCCCGCAAAACGTCCTCGGGCAGCAGCCACCCGTTGCTCATCGAACCCCCAACTCACCGGCCGGCACACAGTTTCTCAGTCCACCGCCGATCGGTCGAGAGCGCCACTCCACCTGCCGGTCACCGGCCGGCAAACCACCCGTCGCGGGAGCGGCCTCAGCCGGCGGCGGCGAGCGGGGCCGCGCCGAACGAGACGGCGAACCGCTCGCACCAGATCGAGACGCTGGTCAGCCCGCTGAAGTCGGTCCCGGCCGGGATCTCGTACGCCTGGTCGCCCCGGTTGCCCTTGAGCGGGCCGAGCGCCACGTGCCGGCCGTCGTCGAAGACGTGCCAGCCGGACGGACCGGTCCGAACGGGCTGGTCGGTCAGCCAGACCTGAAGATCCGGACCGTTCGAGGTGTCCAGCCCGACCAGTTCCAGCCGGTGCCGGCCGTCGGCGGTGCGGACGATCCGGGCGACGCCCCGGGTGTCGTGCTCGTGGCTGACGAAGTCACCCCGGCTGACCAGCACCGGCCCGGTGGGCACAGGGGCGGCCCGCGTGGCGGTGCCGGGCGGGGCCACCGGCTCGCCGGACACCGCCGTGAGCTCCTCGCGCACCTCGGTGTCGGTGACCAGTCTCCACGGCTGGAACCAGTACAGGCCGGCGGCCGCGCCGGCGGCGAGGACGGCGACCGCGACCCAGATCAGCGGGGCGCGTAGCAGGCGGATCGACATGCGTCGAGTCTCCCGTCGCGGCGGCCCGCGGTCACCCGTCCGGCCGCTTACGGAAGCCTTACCGACCCGTCCGGGCGGAATCAGGGGCAACCCCGAGTGTTTCCGGGTACCCGGAGCGGCCCGCGCTTCCTACGCTGGCCTCGTGACACTGCTCGCGACCGAGTCGCTGACCAAGACGTACGGAGGCCGGGTCACCGCGTTGGCCGACCTCACGGTGTCGGTCGAGCCGGGGATCATCGGGCTGGTGGGCGCGAACGGCGCCGGCAAGTCCACCCTGATCAAGATCCTGCTGGGCCTGCTCGCCCCGACCAGCGGTCGGGTCTCCGTGCTCGGCCTCGACCCCACCACCGACCCCGCGGCCGTCCGCGCCCGGGTCGGCTACATGCCCGAGCACGACGCCCTCCCGCCCGACCTCTCCGCCGCCGAGCTGGTCACCCACCTCGGCCGGATCAGCGGGCTGCCCCGCACGGTCGCCCGGGAGCGGGCCTCCGAGGCGCTGCGCCACGTCGGCCTGCACGAGGAGCGGCACCGGGCCGTCGGTGGCTACTCCACCGGCATGAAGCAGAGGGTGAAGCTCGCCCAGGCCCTGGTGCACGACCCCGACCTGCTGCTGCTCGACGAGCCGACCAACGGCCTGGACCCGGCCGGCCGCGACGCCATGCTCGCCCTGATCCACCGGATCGGCACCGAGTTCGGCATCTCGGTGGTGGTCTGCTCGCACCTGCTCGGGGAGGTGGAGCGGATCTGCGACACGCTGGTCGCCATCGACGGCGGCCGGCTGCTGCGCGCCGACCGCATCTCCGCCATGACCACGGCCACCGACGTGCTCGCCGTCGAGGTGAGCGAGGGCACGGATGAGCTGGCCGCCCGGCTCGCCGCGCTCGACCTGCCGGTGTCCCGGGAGGGGCGGCTGCTGCTCGTCCCGCTCGCCGACGACGCCACCTATGACCTGATCATCGGCGCGGTCGCCGAGCTGGACCTGCCGCTGCACCGGCTCGACCAGCGGCGGCACCGGGTGGCCGAACTGTTCGCCACGAGGGAGCCCAGCCATGTCTGAGCCGACCGGCGTCATCCACGACATCGGCTACCAGCGCTACACCGGCCCGCGGCTCGGCCGCCGGCACGTGTTCGGCGCGCTCTACCTGCACGGCCTGCGCACCGCCTTCGGGCTGGGCCGGTCCGCGAAGGCGAAGATCTTCCCCTGGCTGGTGATGGGCATCGTGCTGATCGTCGCCGCCGGGCTGACCGCGGTACGCACCCAGACCGGCCAGGTCGTCATGACGTACGCCCAGTTCGCCGACGCGATGAGCTGGCTGGTCATCTTCTTCGTCGCGGTGGTCGGGCCGGAGCTGGTGTCCCGCGACCTGCACAGCGGCGTGCTGCCGCTCTACTTCTCCCGCCCGCTGCCGCGCGGCGACTACGCGCTGGCCAAGCTCGGGTCGCTGGTCACCGCGCTCTGGCTGCTGCTCGGGGCGCCGCAGCTGGTGATGTTCCTGGGCGCCGCGTTCACCACCAAGGACGGGCTGGGCGGGGTCTGGGACGAGCTGCTCGACCTGCTGCCCGGCCTGCTCTACGCGGCGCTCTGGGCGGTGGTCTTCGCCTCGGTGGGGCTGCTCATCGCCTCGCTCACCGGCAAGCGGGCCTTCGCTGCCGGCGGCATCGTGGCGGTGTTCCTGATGACCGCCCCGATCGTCGGCATCCTGTCGATCATGCCGTCCCGCACGGTCAACGAGCTGGCGATGCTCGGCTCGCCCACCGCCCTGATCCATGCTGTCGGCCAGTACACCCTCGGCGACCTGCTCGTCCCCGGCGGGGATCCCGAGACGCAGATCGGCGGCTTCGGGCCGGTCTACGTGGCCGCCGCCGTGCTGCTGGTGGCCGGCTGCGTCACCCTGCTGCTGCTGCGATACCGGAAGGTGGCCGCCCGATGACCACGATCAGCGCGGAGCCGGCGGCCCCCGCCACCCCCGCCTCCACCCTCGACCTGGCCGGCGTCTCCCGCTGGTACGGCAACGTGGTGGCGGTCAACGACGTCACCATGCGGCTCGGCCCCGGGGTGACCGGCCTGCTCGGCCCGAACGGCGCGGGCAAGACCACCCTGCTGCACATGATGGCCGGCTTCCTCGCCCCGTCCCGGGGCGAGGTCACCCTCGACGGCTCGCCGACCTGGCGCCACCCCGACGTCTACCGGCGGCTCGGCCTGGTCAGCGAGCGGGAGGCGGTGCACACCTTCCTCAGCGCGTACGAGTTCGTGCTGGCCAGCGCCAAGCTGCACCGGCTGCCCGACCCGGAGGCGGCGGCCCGCCGGGCCATCGCGCTGGTCGAGATGGAGGCCGCGCAGGATCGGAAGATCGGCACCTACTCCAAGGGCATGCGGCAGCGCACCCGGGTGGCCGCCGCCCTGGTGCACGACCCGCAGGTGCTGCTGCTCGACGAGCCGTTCAACGGCATGGACCCGCGGCAGCGGCTGCACATGATGGGCCTGCTGCACCGCCTCGGCGACGCCGGCCGGACCATTCTGTTCAGCTCGCACATCCTCGAGGAGGTCGAGCAGGTCTCCGGCACCGTGCAGGTGATGGTCGCCGGCCGGCTGGCCGCCTCCGGCGACTACCGGACCATCCGGCGGCTGATGACCAACCGGCCGCACGTCTTCCTGGTCCGCTCGACCGACGACCGGGCCCTCGCGGTCGCGTTGATGGCCGAGGAGTCGGTGACCGGGGTGGAACTGGGCCGGGACGGGCTGACCGTGCGGGCCGGCGACTACGGCGCCTTCACCCGGGCGCTGCCGAAGATCGCGCTGGCCCGGGGCCTCCGGGTCCGGTCGCTGACGCCCGAGGACGAATCGCTGGAGAGCGTCTTCTCCTACCTGGTGGGGAGCTGAACGATGTCGACCGTTTCCTGGATCACCGCGCGCGGCCTGTTCGGCCGGCGGCGGTTCCTGCTGCTCCTCCCGCTGCCCGCGCTGCTGCTGGCGCTGGCGATCCTCTCCCGCTCGCTCGGCGTCGACCCCGGCGAGTGGGGGCCGGCCGTGCTGGTCGGGCTCGGCCTGGCCGTCGTGCTGCCGGTGGTCGCGCTGATCGTCGGCACCGGCGTGCTCGGCGCGGAGATCGACGACGGCACGGTGGTGCACATCCTCACCAAGCCGCTGCCGCGCTGGCAGATCGTCCTGCCGAAGCTGGCGGTGGCCGGCGGCGTCACGGCGGTCACCGTCGCCGTGCCGCTCTACGTCGCGGGCGTGCTCGCCGACTCGGTACGCCTCGGCCTGGCGCTCGCCGTCGCCGCGTCGATCGGGGCGCTGGCCTACTGCGCGTTCTTCGTCGCGCTCAGCCTGCTCACCCGGCGGCCGGTGCTGCTCGGCCTCGTCTACGTGCTGATCTGGGAGGGGCTGCTCGGCAACTTCGTGAGCGGCACCAAGGTGCTCTCCATCCAGCAGTACGTGATCGCGCTCGCCGACCGGATCGCGCCGACCGAGCTGCTCGCCACGGACGTGTCGGTGCCGGTCGCGGCGGTGATGAGCGCGCTGATCGCGGTCGGCTTCACCGTCCTCGCGATCGACCGCCTCCGCTCGTTCAGCGTGGCCGGCGAGACCAGCTGACCGCACGACCGGGGCCCCGCCCGACGCCGCCGATGCAGGCGCGTCGAGCGGGGCCCCGGTCGCGTCCGGGAACGGCGCTGGACGCGGTACGACGTGGACGAAAGGACCGCCGGGCGGCCGAAATCCACGATCGGGACGATCCGGGGGTCTGGTAGCTTCCGGCGGCGAAAGCACCAGACAACGGGGAGAAACGATGCGCTCAACTCGGCTCGCACTGCTGATTCCGGCCACGGTGGCGGTGTTCGTCATGTCCGGCTGCGACGACGGCGACAGGCCGGTGGCGTCCGGCGGCGCCGGCGCGGCGACCACGGCGCCGGCCGCCGTGCCGAGCGCCACCGCGACCGGTGCGCCCGCCATGGACGCCGCCACCAAGGCCGCCTGCACCGCCATCGACAAGGACATCCAGGCCGCGCTGAAAAAGGTCGCCGCGGCGGAGAAGATCGGGCCGCCGGCCGGGCACTCCGCGGTCAGCGCACAGTACTCCGCCGGCGCCGCGTCGCTCTACGCGAACGCCTTCACCAGCAGCACCACGGTCAACGACGCCGTGAAGAAGGTCGCGACCGCGATGTCGGACCTCGCCGACACGTGGGCGACGGCACCGAAGAAGGCGCCGAGCAAGGCCCCGCTGACCACCGCCGTGAAGCAGCTCGACACCGCCTGCTCGGCCACCTGAGCCGGGTCCCGCCGGCGCGGAGTGGCTGCCGCAGGGCGGGCAGCCACTCCGCGCTCGGTGGGCCGGTCTGCGCGGCGGCTCAGAAGGCGCAGGCGATGACGAGTTCGGGGCTGCGGTCGGGGAGCAGGTCGAGCTTGGTGATCCGGCCCGCGGCCCGGACGTCGTCGGCCACCAGGGTGAGCCGGTCGAGCAGGGCGGCCGGCCCGAGCGCCTCGGCCAGCGGCACCTCCGCCTTCATCGACAGCTTCCGCTCCGACTTGGCCCGGCGCACCTGACCCAGCGCGTCGGCGGCCAGCCGGAACAGCTCCGGGTCACCCGGCCCCTGCACGGCCCGGCCCACCTCGTAGGTGGTCGGCCACGGCGCCCGGTGCACCGAGCCGTACCGCCACCACGACCAGACCTCCTCGGTGACGAAGGGCAGCACCGGGGCGAAGAGCCGCAACTGCACCGAGAGCGCGGTGGCCAGCGCCGCCCGGGCCGAGTCCGCCCCCGGCCCGGTGCCGTAGGCGCGCTCCTTCACCAGCTCGATGTAGTCGTCGCAGAAGCGCCAGAAGAACGCCTCCGTGGCGATCAGCGCGGCCGTGTGGTCGTATCCGTCGAAGGCGGTGGTCGCGGTGGCGACCACGCCGGACAGTTCGGCGAGCATGGCGGTGTCCAGCGGCGCGGTCGCCGGCGCCCGCAGCGCGTCCGCGGCGCCCAGCCCGAGGGCGAACTTCGACGCGTTGAGCAGCTTGGTGGCGAGCCGGCGCCCCACCTTGATCTGCGCCGGGTCGAAGGCCAGGTCCATGCCGGGCTTGCCGTTGGCGGCCCAGTAGCGGACCGCGTCCGAACCGTGCTGCTCCAGCAAGCCCATGGGGGTGACCACGTTCCCCTTGGACTTGGACATCTTCTTCCGGTCGGGGTCGAGGATCCAGCCGGAGAGCACCGCGTCCCGCCAGGGCAGCACACCCTGCTCCAGGTGCGCCCGGACCACCGAGGCGAAGAGCCAGGTCCGGATGATCTCCTGCCCCTGCGGGCGCAGGTCCATCGGGAAGACCCGCCGGAACAGGTCCTCGTCGGTCTCCCAACCGCCGACGATCTGCGGGGTCAGGGACGAGGTGGCCCAGGTGTCCAGCACGTCCGGGTCGCCCACGAAGCCGCCCGGCGCCCCGCGCTGCGCCTCCTGCCAGCCCGGCGGCGGCTCGCTGGACGGGTCGACCGGAAGCGACGACTCGTCCGGTGTGAGAGGCTGGGACCAGTCCGGCTCGCCAGCGTCGTCGAGCCGGTACCACACCGGCACCGGCACGCCGAAGAAGCGCTGCCGACTGACCAGCCAGTCACCGGTCAGGCCGCCCACCCAGTGCTCGTAGCGGTGCCGCATGTGCTCCGGCACCCAGCGCAGCTCGCGTCCCCGGGCCAGCAGCTCCTCGCGCAGGCCGGGATCCCGGCCGCCGTTGCGCAGGTACCACTGCCGGGTGGAGACGATCTCCAGTGGCCGGTCGCCGCGCTCGTAGAACTTCACCGGGTGGGTGATCGGGCGCGGCTCGCCCACCAGGTCACCGGCGTCGGCCAGCAGCTCGACAACCGTCCGCCGGGCGCCGTTCACGGTCTGCCCCGCCAGGGCCGCGTAGGGCTCGGCGGGCACGCCGGCCGGCGGCTCCGGCAGCAGCCGCCCGTCCCGGCCGATCACCACCCGGGTGTCCAGCCGCAGCTCCCGCCACCAGGTCACGTCGGCCAGGTCGCCGAAGGTGCAGACCATCGCGATGCCCGTGCCCTTGGCCGGGTCCGCCAGCGGGTGCGCGTGCACCGGCACCTCGACCCCGAAGACCGGGGTACGCGCCGTCGCGCCCACCAGGTCCGCGTAGCGCTCGTCGTCGGGGTGGCAGACCAGCGCCACGCAGGCCGGCAGCAGCTCCGGCCGGGTGGTGTCGATGAGCACCTCGCGCCCGCCCGGCCCCTGGAAGCGGAGCCGGTGGTAGGCGCCCGGCCGCTCCCGGTCCTCCAACTCGGCATGGGCCACCGCGGTGGCGAACCCGACGTCCCAGAGCGTCGGCGCCTCGGCCTGGTAGGCCTCGCCCCGCGCCAGGTTGCGCAGGAACGCCCGCTGGCTGGTGGCCCGGGCCACCCGCCCGATCGTGGTGTAGGTCAGCGACCAGTCCACCGACAGCCCGAGCCGCCGCCACAGCGCCTCGAAGACCTTCTCGTCCTCCGCGGTGAGCACCTCGCACAGCTCGATGAAGTTGCGCCGGGAGATCGTCGCCGGGTCCTTCCGGGCCGCCTCGCTCACCGGCGCGGCCGGCGGCTGCCAGTCCGGGTCGTAGGGCAGGGCCGGGTCGGGGCGCACCCCGTAGACGTTCTGCACCCGCCGCTCGGTGGGCAGGCCGTTGTCGTCCCAGCCCATCGGATAGAAGACCGTCCGGCCGCGCATCCGCTGGAACCGGGCCACCGTGTCGGTGTGCGTGTAGGAGAAGACGTGCCCCATGTGCAGCTCGCCCGATACGGTCGGCGGCGGCGTGTCGATCGCGTAGACGTCAGACCTACGCCCATCCGGGCTCGGCGCGTCTGACGCCGCGCCGCGACCCCGGACGGGCGCCTTCGAGCGGTCGAACGCGTACGTCCCGTCCTCCTGCCAGCGGCGCGCCCAGGGCTCCTCGATGCCGTCCAGGGTCGGACGCTCGGGGACGCCGGCGCGGGCCGTCCTCGCCGTATCGGTCATCAGCCGATCGTAGGCAGCCGACCCCGGCCGCTCCACGACTTTCGCCGCCGTGGCGGCCACCGGCCGTCGTGGGGACAGCGGGCCGGCGTGCCCCTGTGACAGCATCTGCCGGTCCATTGACGCGGGGGAGGCAGACCATGGACGAGGTTGCGCCCACGCCGACGGCGGTCCGGTCCACAGTGGCCGGCACCGCTGCAGCGGTCGCCGTCGGGGCGTTCTTCGGGGTGTCCGGGCTCGCGGTGGCTCGGCTGTCCAGCGTCGCCGACCTGATCCAGGGGTTCCCGTCCGGTCCCGTCCGGTTCGCGGACACGGCGGTCGCCCTGTGCGGCGGAGCCCTGCTCGCCACCGTGCTGGCGGCCACCGTCCTGTTCACCCGGCTGCCGGGTTGGCCGGTCGCGGCGCTCGGCGTGGTCCTGACGTACCTGACCGGGGAGGTGGCCCTGGCGCGCGGCGGGGGCTGGGGGCCGCAGCGCCCCGTCACGTCCGAGGTGGTGCTGACCGTCCTCGCCGTCGCCGTCGGCGCGGGCCTCGTGCTGGGCGGGGCGTTGCTGGCGATCGGCCGCCTGGCCGGGCCGGCGCGGTGGCCGGTCGCCGCCGGGCTGGCCGCCGGCCTGGTGCTCCACTCCGGGATCGAGGACCTGTTCCGCCTCCTGATGCACGAGCGCAACCAGAGCGTCGGAGACGCGGCCTGGCCCGCGCAGGTCGCGGTGACCGTGCTGCTCACCGTCGTCGCCGCGGTGCTGGCGGGCAGGCCCGGCGGGGCGGTCGCGCCGGCCCCCGGTCGGCCACGGTTCGGCCCGCTGGTGGCGACCGTCGTGGCGGCCGTGGTCACGGTCGGCGGGCTGTCCCTCCGGTGGTGGGTGGTCGACGTGTTCCGGATCAGCCAGGACGGCCTCGTCGGGCCGCGCCGGGAACGGTTCGTGGAGTCGTTCGCGTACTTCGCCCCGGTGGCCGTCGCCGTCGCCGCCGGGCTGGTCCTGCTGGGGTACGCGTACCGGACCGGACGGGCGCCGGCCGCCCGCTGGGTGGTGCTCGGCTTCGCCGCGGGGCCGTTGCTGCTCCTCGGGCTCCGGCTCACCTTCGTCCTCAATCGGCCGCAGGCGTACCTCGTCCTGCTGGCCGGCCTGGTGGCGGTCGTGGCCGGCACGGCGCTGGCCCGGTTCGCGCCGCGGACGCTGCCCTGGGACGCGGCCGGGCTGGTGCTGGCCGCGCTCGCGGTCCCGCTCGCCGCCCCGGTCGTCCACGCCGAGTTGCCGGCCACCGGGCTGCTCTCGTCGCTGCTCTCCGCGGTCGGGCTCGGGCTGGCCCTCGGCTTCGGCCTCGTGCTCGCCGCCACCGCACCGGCCGCCGGCGCCGCCGCCGAACAGCCGCTGGTGGGACGGGGCGACCCGGTCGAACCCGCAGGTCGGGCGGGTCGGCCGGCTGACCCCGGC